>NZ_PJNH01000001.1:300000-600000 GCF_002844535.1 Halalkalibacillus sediminis | reverse complement strand
TCTCAACATCTGGTGACGTAACCTACTCGTCTGCAGAATTGATGGGATATAGCTTTAAAGAAAATGTAGAAGCATTAGATGGTGAAACGTTAGAATATGTTGACGCTGGCATTGGGACAGTTGAAGACATGGAGAACCTTGACCTGGATGGAAAAGTTGCACTTATCAGTCGTGGGGCTATCGCTTTCGTTGAAAAGGCCACAAATGCAAAGGCCAAAGGAGCAGTAGGAGCAATAATATATAACCATGTAGAGGGAGATATTCCTTTTGAAATCCCAGGAATGGCTTTACCTACAATTAAATTGTCTGATTCAGACGGAGCAAAAATATTGGCTGAGCTAGCAGAAGGTAATAATGAAGTTACTTTCGACATCAACTTCAGTGAAACTTTGCCAGAAATTATGGCTGACTTTTCTTCACGTGGACCAGTGACAGATACTTGGATGATTAAGCCTGATGTATCCGCACCTGGAGTGAATATCACAAGCACGATTCCTACACATGACCCTGCAAATCCACACGGTTATGCTGCTTATCAAGGTACAAGTATGTCAGCACCTCATGTAGCTGGAACTGCTGCGTTGATTTTAGAAGCAAACCCAACTTGGGGTGTGGATGAAGTGAAGGCATCGTTAATGAATACTTCAGTAGATTTAATCGACCCTGCTACAGGGGAATCCTACCCTCATAACTCACAAGGAGCTGGAAGTATCCGTATATTAGATGCGATAAATACTGACACACTTGCAGTTCCGGGTAGCCACTCATTTGGTAAGTTTATAAAAGATAGTGGTAAACAGGTTGAGAAACAAAGCTTTGAATTAAAGAATCTTTCAGATAAAGAAGTTCTTTACAGCTTCGATGTTAAATTTGAAGGAAACCCTAAAGGGATAAAAGTTACGACGAGTAAAAACTTGAATGTTAATGCAGGAGAGTCAGAAGATGTGAACCTCAAAGTTCAGGTGGATACCTCAAAACTAGATCCAGGCTACTATGAAGGAAGCATTGAAATCAGCGATGGGAAACAGATTGTCGATGTCCCAACAATTTTATTCGTTGGTGAACCAGATTACCCTCGTGTAACAGGAGCATATTTTGCAAATGTCGGAGAGGAATATGTTGTAGGTTCATATTTACCAGCTGGAGCTGAAGTTTTAGCATATGATGTCTATGTTTTCAACGCTAACGGTACTATCGGAGACTTTATAGGTACTATCGGTGAATTTACTAATGTACCTGCTCCTATTCATGAGTTTTCTTGGGATGGTAGTGTAGATGGAACTGGTGAACTTCCAAATGGAGACTATGTACTAGGTGTATATGTTGAAAGCAATGGAGTTTCTGAATACAAAGCATATTTAGTGACAAAAGACTAATTAGAATTCTTAGTTTGATATATTGATACTATTTCAACCTTACTTCGTTCTCAATCGGGGTAAGGTTTTTTAAATTAGGAATTCACTTCAGATTAAATTTTTATACAGTCATTAACGTCGAGGATATATATCCTATTTATTTTATCTCAAGAATTCTACACAAACGATTTTACGCTATTAAAAATAAATATTTTATTTTTACTAGTATAGAATCTATACTATTGATAAGTAATGAGATGTTTTATCAAAGGAGGAATATTGATGATAATGGAGAAAGTGCAAGATCTTAGGCTAAAAAATGTTGATGGAAAAGAAGTTTCGATTAGAGATTTTAATGGAAAAAACACATTAATATTTATGTGGGCTTCTTGGTGACGCTGCCGCGAACAACTGCCAGGTTGGCAGAAGGTTTACGATCAAAACAAGGACAAAAATTTTGAAATTCTTTCAGTTGCTGTGGACGGTCAAGGCTCAGAAGTAGTTAAGCCCCATTTAGAGGGAACTACCTTTACAACTGTTGTAGATGAAAACAATACACTAGTTAACATGTTTAATTTTAAGATGGTACCAAATGGAATTTTTATTGATGAAGAAGGGACCATACGTTTGATTAAAGAAGGTTTTTCAGTTGATAACTATGAACATGTTGAGGCTGTGGAACAATTAATTAACAAAGAGGTAGAAAAAGTTGAGTTTGATGAAGGACAGACCAGAAATGAACAAACGGATCTTCAGCTTCAACTTGCACAAACAAAATTTAAACTTGGAATGGAATATGCTAAACAAAATAGAGATGAAGAAGCCTTAAAAGAATTGGATGACGCTATTCTGTTGGATCCTGATAATTTTACGATTCGAAAACAAAGATGGTATATTCGTTATCCAGAAAAATTCGGTCAAGATATAGATTTTGATTGGCAAAAAGAACAATTAAATAAAGAGCTAAAGAAAGAAGAACAACAAAGAAACCAAGGGTTAGTTTGTGGGCCAGATGGTTGTTTCATTCCTCAAGATAAATGAATATAGCTTAGATTATTTAGGTACAAAGAAATCTAAAGAAGAGGGTTCACCATTAATTGTGACCCTCTTTTTTAAATGTTAATAATTTTTAGTTTGAACTATTTTCTTTTACTTCTTGCAGTGTTTTTTCTAAATTTTGTATAGAGTTTTCTAACGCTTTTTCATATATTTGTAAGATAGATTGTCCGTAATTCTCACCCGGAACAGCCCATTTACCATTTAGTGCTTGCCATGTGGTTGCTGAGCCTCTTGTTACTAGGTTAAAGCGAGGATCTACTAATGGATATTTATCTGGTAATGGTTCAGTTGAAGCATATGCATATAAATGTTGTATATGTGCTAGTGCACTCTCTTCTGGGGTATCAAAACTAGCCCCTGGATTATCTGATCCTGTTGCTCCAAGTCCACTAAAATTGTTTTGCTCTGGCTGTACTACTCCAGTAAAACGAAGATAGTTTGTTTCATGCATTGCCTGTGCGAAAGCTATGTCTCCTCTGATTCCATAATACTGACCAAATTTTAGATAATACGCACCTAGTTCCTTAGCATTAGGATTTATGCTTTTGACAAATTGATTCATTTGTATTGGGGATATTAGTGTCTTTCCTAAGATTGGGTAACCCATTGGTTCAGATATACCATCTTCGGTTAGAATATAAGCATCTTCAATTTCTGCTTGTTTTACTTTCTCTAAACGTGCCTCTGCATTTTCTAGAATAGAAAATGCTCCAGCTTGCACACGATACCATTGTTGACCAGCCATAATAATCGGAACAATAAACGCTTCAATGCCATTTAATTCAAGGTGGGCCACACGCTTTTCAGCATTTTCCCTTAAACTGAACGATCCTGCAATTACCCTATAAGTTGAATCGTTATCTCCAGATTTAGGCTGAAGATTAAATGCCTTCACTAATCCATTAACATGGCCTTGGGCAACTTTTTCACGCCATGATGCCATTTGTATTAAGTTAGCATCTTCCACATTATCAATAAACCCATTCTCAGTTATGAGCGCTGGCATAATTGATTCACGCAATACATGGAAATTGGCCATTTTTTGTCCACGGTCTTTTAGCCCATTAACCTTCATTACTTCTTCGTGAAGGATATCTTGGTATTGTGCAGTAATTGAAGAATCAGATAAACTATCATGAATAAAATTCTCAAATCCTTTTGCACTACCATCAAACGCATTACAATGGATGGATAAATAATGATCAGCGCCCCATGTATTAGCCTCATCGGTCCTCTCGGTCAAGTTTTTAGTCCTATCATCAGTTCGACTCATCAAAACTTCAACATTTTCATAACCATTTTGCAAGATAGAGCGTATTCTTAATGCTATATCTAAGTTCATATTTTTTTCTAATAAGCCATTCCCTTGAGCACCGGAATCTACTCCGCCATGCCCTGGGTCTAAATAAAGTTTCATTTAATAAACTCCAATCTATTAAAATTTTATTATACTATCAATTTATGAAAAAAAAATCGTCTTTGACTGGGACAATGTTGTTTTTTATGGAAACTGATTAATGTGTAGATTATATCAAAAAGACTGATTGTTTTTGGCTATATAAGATGGATAGATAAAATAAATTTAGTAATAAGCTTTGAAAACAGATATATTGATAATTGGAGACGGACCATCAGGAATAGAGGCTGCTTAACAGCTATAAATTATTCAGATAATCTACGATTGGGCTTATGATTCACTTAAGATCAACAATAGATCAATGTACATCTTTCTTTGCAGCAAATCCCTCAGCTACAGAACTTCCGTTTGGCTTGCTTAGAGATATATAAGCGAGAATTTTTTAGAAAAATATCTATAGTTAATAATCTGAATTTTTTGTAATATTATGTTAATATTGGTTAAGAAGATTTGAGTATACCCATTTTAGAGGGGGGAGAATTGAGATGAAGATTGGGCAAGAATATTTAAGAATCATAATAGAAAGATTTAATAGTGTAAAAAGCCTTGGAGATAAGACATTAAAACAACTTTCGGATGAAGAAATACACTGGAATTATAATAGTGAGTCCAATAGCGTAGCAATAATAGTCAAGCATTTGAGTGGAAATATGATCTCAAGGTGGAGTGACTTCTTAACATCAGATGGCGAAAAAGACTATAGGAATCGAGATGCAGAATTCATCGATGATATAAACTCTAAAGCCGCGATGATGAGTGTATGGGATAGGGGATGGAAAGTATTAAATGAAACTATCTCAGATTTAAGTGAACAAGACTTATTAAAAGAAGTATACATCCGGGGAGAAAAACATTTGGTGTTAGATGCTATTGAAAGGCAAATGGCACATTACGCATCTCACGTTGGTCAAATGGTATATATAGGTAAGCAAATAAAAGGTGATGACTGGAAGAGTCTCAGTATCCCAAAAGGGAAATCCGAAGAATATTTGAAGGAAATGCTTGAGAAACACCAGGGTAAATAGATTGATGTTGGTAAACACCGTCGTTATGGTAAAAAAAGCTGAAAGAGAAGAAAGGAGACAAAAATGTTATTGTTATTATTGATTATTTTAGGAATGAGTATTGGTTATGCTCTATCTTTTATAGATCCAAATGGTATTGTTCCAGCTTTATTGGGTGGAATATTAGTAGTTATAACTTATATAGCTATTCAAATTATTCCTAAGAATAGGGATAGGAGCAATCGATAAGGTGTATTATAACGCGTGACAGTGCGTAAGTACGCTTTCATTAAAACACACTTCATAGGGGGGTATATATGAACACAAAAGACTTTACATTTATAGCGTTACGAATTCTTGCTGTTTATATTTTAATTCAATCATTAATGGATTTATCACATATTGCTAATTTTTTTATCTTACCTATTTTTTATGAAAATCTACAAGGAATGGTTCAAAAGGATGTTATTAATATATTACTACAGCTCGGGCCTTTTCTGGTTCAGTTAGGAATGAGTATAGTAATCTGGTTATATGCCGGAAAATTAAGTCGATTTTTTCTTCCTAAACAAGAGAATTCAGTAAATCAAGGTGACCCGGATCAAAACCAACCTTCATTGACAGCACATCAGTTTCAGGTAGCAGCAGTTTCGGTTGTAGGCCTTGCTTTTATTGTACATACACTTCCGACGTTTCTTCCTTTGGCACAAAGTTGGTTAAGTTTTCAAGAAGTAGGCATGGAGTATGCGAATGAAAAAGTTAAAGGGGAGCTTTTGTTTTCCTTTTTAGAAAAGTTACTGCGATTAGCATTAGGGTTTGTACTATTTTTCGGTAGCAAAGGTATTGTCTGGTTATTTAATAAAGCTACTGGAACAATCTAATTATACAAAATCTTTTTCTTTGTAGAAGACTGTTATCTAGGGTGTGTAATTTTGAGGATAAACTTTCTCTTACCAGCATTAGTAATCATAGTTTTATGGGTGATTATTATAGGTGTTCACTCATTTTATAGGAAGAAACAAATAGTTTTAAGGCAAGAGATCATCAATTTACTTTTACTGGGGAGTATTCTATGGATAATTGGAATGACCATTTTCCCACTTGAGATTGGTATGCCTGACAGATATAGTCGTCCATCAAATAACTTCGTACCATTTTCAAGTATTAAAGACTTATTGAGCCACTCCTATTCCATGGTTCCATTAAGAAATATTGCCGGTAATATTATATTGTTTGTACCGCTAGGGTTTATGCTTGCATTAAAATTCAGTAAATTAAATAGTTTAATAAGAATTGGATCAGTGGGTTTACTTATTTCCACAGTAATCGAGCTAATCCAACTTTCGCTACCAATAAGAGCTTTTGATATTGATGATATTATATTGAATACATTAGGTACGATGATAGGCTTTTTTGCAATGAAAATACTTGGCAATATTGTGTAATAATACCTTTACATTATCGAGGAGGAAATGATGTCTAATAAAATCAAAATATTTTATGGGGAAAATCACTCTCAATTTGGAGTCTTACGGGTACCTCAGAGTAAAAGTCCTTCACCAGTAATCGTTACAATTCACGGTGGATTTTGGCAGGAGAAAGAAAATAATCCTATTGCAGAAGACTTAACTCGAAAGGGATATGCCACTTGGAATATTGAGTATCGTAGATTAGGTGAAAGAGGAGGAGGTTGGCCAGGTACTTTCGATGATGTGATCGATGCAGTAAATCATCTAACAAACATAAAAGAAACACATCGTTTAGACTTAACTAATGTAATTATTATTGGTCACTCAGCTGGAGGACATCTAGCACTTTGGTTAGCTTCAAGAGCTTTACATAGAAATACGGACAATATTTTCAAAGATCTAGAGGTACCGATTCGAAAAGTCATCAGTTTAGCCGGAGTAACTGACTTGAAAAAGATGTTAGAAATACATGATGAAAAAGGTATTAAAAGTCCTGTAACTGAACTAATGGGTGGGACACCAAGAGAAGTTCCTGAACGTTATAAATTAGCCTCCCCGATTGAATTATTACCCATGGATGTAGAACAGGTATTAGTTCATGGAGAATTAGATCAACATGTTTCGGTTGAATTAAGTAAGGATTACTATAACAAAGCAATAGAACAACAGGATCATGTGAAATTAGTTGTGCTGCCAGAAATAGAACATTTCAAAATCATTGATCCTTCCTCCACAGCGTGGAATTCAGTAATTGATATATTTTAAGAAGATTTCATGTAAAAAGTCAGAGAAATAAATTGTAGTTAATTAGTTGGGGGGTTTTAGAGTGACAGAGATTAAACAAGTTTTAAATCAAGAAGAAAAGTCAAGAGTTACAAACTATATACTAAGGCAACTTCCAGAATGGTTTGGTATTGAAGAAGCAATTGTCAATTACGTAAATAACGTAGTAAATACAGAGTTTTACGTGTATAACATTTCAGAACAACCAGTTGGACTTATTGGTGTACAATCTAATAATAAATATACTTCTGAGGTTTATGTAATGGCAATCTTAAAAGAATATCAAAACCGTGGTATTGGTAAAGAATTATTAGATTCAGTTGAAGATGATTTAAAAAATAAAAATATTAAATTTCTTATGGTCAAGACTTTGGGTGACTCCCACCCAGATAAATATTACAAGAATACGAGAGAATTCTATTTTAAGACTGGTTTTTATCCACTAGAAGAAATAAAAGAGATTTGGGGCAAAGAAAACCCATGTTTAATTATGGCTAAAAATTTGTAAATGTAGATTGTTTATCGCTATTTCACTCTCTGCTCAATAGTTAAACAGGTACAGTTGTCCTTGATCCGGGGAAGGTTAGTTCTATAAGTTGTGGGGGTGGTCAAGTGGAAACTTTAACAATGCAACATACATAGTATTAGATATACCAGAAAATATCGCTGATAAAGTAAAGGATATAAGGTCCGAATATGATTATACAATGTCACTACCTGTTGAAATAACGATTGCTGGATCAAGTGGATTAGGGGCATTGCAGTATGAACAAAATCCCCATAAGGTTTTTCAAACTCTTAGAGATATTACTTCGGGGACAAAACCAATTATTACTCATTTTGATAAAGTTCGTAGGTTTAACAATACCGACATTTTCTTTTTTACGCTCCAAGATGAAAATCCAATCCGTGAAATTCACCAACAACTTGTAAAATCGAATATTAATTATTCGGAAAGCTCATTCCCTTTCAATCCTCATTGTACTCTATGCAACAATTCATCCTTAAACAAAGTAGAAACTGATGAATTATTATCAAAGGAAATAGAAGAGGAATTCATCATTGATGCATTATCAGTTTACACTCTGGACAGAAAATCAAGCGAGGATATAAATGTTAATCTTCTTAAAAGATTTCAGTTGTCTGGAAAATAGAAATTTTAAGCAAGGGGGAGTTTCAACATGGAAGTAGTATATTTTGCAGGTGGATGTTTGTGGGGAGTACAAGCTTTTATAAAAACATTACCAGGAGTTACGCTTACAGAAGCAGGTAGAGCTAATGGAACAAGTCATACACTTAATGGTGATTATGATGGCTATGCAGAATGTGTAAAAACAGAGTTTGATCCAACAGTTGTTTCGCTCAGTGAATTAATGGGATATTTTTTTGAAATCATTGATCCTTACAGCTTGAATAAACAAGGGCAAGATGTTGGCGAGAAATACAGAACAGGAGTGTACAGCGAGAAGCCTGAACACTTGAAAGAGGCGAAGGTTTTTCTTAATAAGAGAAATGATTATGATCGTATAGTTGTAGAAGTATTACCTCTTACAAACTATGTGAGAAGTGCAGAAGAGCATCAAGATCGGTTAACTAGATGCCCAGATGATTATTGTCATATTCCAGAAGAAATATTAAGTAAATATAAGAGATAGGTTATTGTTTAAATACAATTCATTTAGGTTAGGTAGTATCCACATCAAGTGCTAATTTGAATGGAGTGCATCCGTTTAGAGATAAATAAATATGTCTGAGCTAGGTTTAATCTTGTTTAAAATGAAAGTTTGAGGATTTTAATAAGAACTCTTCACACGGACATACTATATTTAAGGTATTTAAGGAGGTATAGATATGTCAGAAGAAAACAAGAATCAAAACAAAGACAAAGGTAAGCAACGAAATGTTATTAAGTACAATACAGAGCCGAAACGAAATAAAGAGTCAGCAAATGATGCTGAATTTGCTAAAGACAGTGAGTTTCTTAATTTAAACGGGAAACAAAATAAAAGGAAGAGAAAATAAGAAAAGGAGAGGCTGTCTGTTTTGATAGCCTTCCATTTCTCTGTCTCATCGTTTAGTCCCAATAATTACTGGTTCGGTAGAGCGGGTTATTATGGTATTGCCGAATTTAAAATCACATTTTCTTGTGAGCATTATTTTTATTACATAGGGGAGAAATTTAATGAAGTATAAGATGATAATTATTTTATTCTCAATGTTGGTCATAATAAGCGGTTGCTCCAATGATACTAGTGATGACCAACATAATACAGAAGGTAAATTAGAAAAAGAACCAACGCAACAGGAAGCAACTAAAGAAAAATATGAAGAGTCAGGAACAAGTGAAAGGTACCAACATGATGCAGATATTGTTAGGGTGCATCACTTGTATGAAATAGTAAATTATCTTGAGGAATATAAGATGATAACAGGCCAATACCCTTTAGCTAATGGTAGTGAGCAACAGAAATATACGTTTATTGCTACTGATGAACAACTAAATTATACGACTGGAGATGGCCCTCCTTTTGAAGATATGAGCGAACTAGAGTCGTTGTTAAATAAGGAGATTGCACAAAACATTCAATTGCCTGTGGATCCACAAAAAGTACCGGTCAACAAACCAAATTTCTATATCTATATGACGCAATCCAAAAATTATACAATAGCCGTTCATTTACATAACGAATATTCCTTTTCTAAAAACATAGCTCCGTATTATAACAAAGTGGAAGTAAGTAGCAATCCCAATCCAGAGCATAAAATATGGTCCTCAGATAAACTTTTTAGTAACGAAGATTTTATTGAGGTGATCAATAAGGAAATGTACAAGGAAGAATATTTTGATTCACTTAGTCAATAATCTTTATTCCAATATTAAAAATTAATTTATATCATATTTTTTATTATTAAACTATCAGGGGCAATAGTTGAACAGGCGATCATAAAATTGATCGTCTTTTTATTTTGACGCTAAATTTCTTGGAATATTATGTTAATATTGGGGAGACAATAACCTTTTCAATTTTTGCACCTTTAAAAGATGTATTTGCCAATACGGATTCACTTGAATTTGAAAACCCCAGCATTGAGTTAAAGGGATATGTTAAAGATGAAAAAATAGAAATTCAATTTGGAATATCTGGTGGATTGGGAGCTTTTGATGATAATTTCTAAAGTGTATTCTTCAATAAACTGGGGCGAGAGTTGAAGAAGGGAGGAGCAAAAAAGTGAAAAAATTAAATTTCATTTTTATTATATTTGTAACAGTTTTTATAATTATCTCATTAAGTATTGGGCTTTATGTTAATGTAAACCTAAATAAGCTGCTTTTAATGGAAATATATAATTACTTAATTTTGAGCGGAACTATCACTGTTGTTACTTTTTTTTGCGTCATTATGCTTTTATGGCAAAAAGGTGAGAATAAATTAGCTTCTTTGTTAAAAAAAGCATTAATATTTCCAGCAATGTTTTTTATTTCACTGTTCTTAGTTTCCTTTATATTTCCTCACTCATTTAATTTAGATGTTACCTATATGAATGAAAAAGTATCTGTTTTTGATTACAATAACCTTCAGTCTGGGACATCAATTTATAGTGAGCGTTATCAACCTTACCAGTTAATCCTCAGAATAAATGTATATGCAATGATTGCATTAATTTCTTTATCAATTTTAAGGTATGTAATTAGCTCATTAAGAAATAAGAATATTAATTCTTAATATTCTTATTGAACTATTTGAAGGCAATCGAAACGTGGGGAAGTTCCTTATAACGAAAATTATAGGAACGTGTGGCGAAAGCTCTTGATATGTTTGATTTTATATAAGTAGACATAATATATATTATCGGAAGTTATACATAGAAATACAGAGAGACGTTAATAATTGCTTTAACCACAGTCTTTAGGCTTCTTTGTTTGTATTATTGAAACTTGTACAAAATGTTTTTTACATTAAATATCGTTATTATCGTTTATCTAGGATCGCTAATCTTTTTATACTTAATAACATATCAATCACGAAATAATTTATTACACATTCGCTTTTGAATTAATCTAGGTTAATGTCTGTGCATGAAATGTTTCTCAGATTGTTCAGTTGCTCTTTAATATCACTGAATTGATGTTATTTAACCTCAGTGATCTATTTGGTTGCTTTCAACAAACAATTGCTACTGATAAAACTTAATCCACTTAGACATTAGATACTTTATATTAATGATCTAATTATGATGAAAATTAATGTATGCAGTTATCTTTATTTTTATACCTAATTTAGCTGCTGTCAGTTTGTGCAGCCATCTGTAGATAGAACATTTCCTGGGTTATGCTCGTGAATCAACATGAATTAATTTTCTTAATATGTTTGCTGAAAAAGGAATTTTAATTCAACCACTTATTATCGACCGCGTTAAAATGCCTCCCTCGTTTATACGCTCATTGAGTTTACATAATTATGTTATAGTCTCCTTTAGTTGTTTACATAACAATAATACTGTCTACCATCTCCAATTGTAATTATATCGTCGCATTCTTTCCCTCTATTACCTTCTGTTAGTGTTAAGTTGAATTCAGCTAAGTACTACCTTACTTCACCAAAGGAAGTGAACACATTGGATCTGATAGTTCGTGCACATGAATTCATAGCGCAATACCATAATGAGTTGGGTTACGCCCCCTCCTCCCTAGAGAAGCGTATTATGGATGTAACGAATGAAATTAATAACTTTAACACCTATAAACATACAGAAGAAGAACTCAACTATGGTGCAAAACTTGCTTGGCGAAATAGTAACAAATGTATTGGCAGATTGTTTTGGGATTCCCTACACGTTTTCGATGAAAGAAACTTAACTACTGAAGAAGAAATCTTTCAGTCACTGATTAACCACATTAAGTTTGCAACAAATGGTGGAAAAATCCGATCAACAGCAACTATCTTTTCTCCTAAATATAACAATCATGAAGTACGAATTTGGAACCATCAACTCATTCGATATGCTGGTTACGAGACTGATGAAGGTGTTATTGGAGATCCTCACTCTGTCCCGTTTACCAAAGAGTGTATTCAGTTGGGTTGGACTCCGAATATGGGTTCATTTGATTTATTGCCAATTGTCATTCAGATTAACGACCAGGAGCCAAAGTTGTTTGAGCTTCCTAGGGATATCGTTAAAGAAGTTGAGTTAGAACACCCTCGGTATGAATGGTTTAAGGACCTGGAATTGAAGTGGTATGCAGTTCCTTTTTTATCAGATATGGAACTCGAGATCGGTGGCATTCAATATAATGCTGCTCCGTTTAACGGTTGGTATATGGTTACTGAAATCGGCTCAAGGAACCTTGCTGACGTCGATAGATACAACCTCTTGCCTGTTATAGCGGAGCAGTTGGGGCTAGATGTGTCTAGTAACTTAAGTTTTTGGAAGGATCATACTTTACTAGTTTTAAATGAAGCAGTCCTTCACTCCTTTAATAAAGCTGGAGTTACTATGGTCGATCACCATGCGGCTGCGAAGCAGTTCAAACAATTCGAAAATAAAGAACAGAAACTAGGAAGGTGCCCAACGGGTGACTGGACTTGGTTAGTCCCCCCTACAGCTGGCGCCACTACTCATATTTTCCACAAAGAATACAAGAATGAAGTGAAATGTCCGAACTTCTTCTATCAAAACCCACCTTATTAGAGTCTGTAATTATTGCAGACTCTTTTTCTTATCCTTCTCAAGGCCCACTAAGTACGATATAATAGACACGGAATAATTCAGAAAATTCGTAGAATCAATCGAACTAGGAGTGATTTTGTGTCAAAAGCAGTTTGGAATCCAACTCAATCTTATAAAGAGAATACGCGTTTATATCAAATGATGCAGGAAGCTGGATTTGATGAGTATGATAAGTATTTGGAATATACAGTCCAAGATACCTCGGCTTTTTGGGAACATGCAGTGAATGCACTTGGGATTGAATGGTATGAAGACTATAAAGAAGTACAGAATCTAGATAAAGGGATCATGTACCCTGAATGGTTTGTGGACGGCAAGATGAATGTTGCTCACAACGCACTAGATAAATGGGCTGAAGATTCTTCCATGAAAAATGAAAACGCTTTAATTTGGGAAAGTGATGATGGTGAAGTAATCACTTATACCTTTAAAGAATTACAAGAAGAAGTGAATCGTGTTGCGAACGGTTTTCGTGATCTAGGCATGAAGAAGAATGATGTTGCTACTATTTACATGGCCATGATTCCCGAAACGACCATAGCGATGCTTGCTATTTCAAAGCTTGGTGCTATTTTCTCTCCGGCTTTCTCAGGCTATAAATCAGAAGCTGTAGCAAAACGTATCCAGGCAGCTGAAGCTCGCTTTCTGATAACTTCTGATGGCTTTTTCAGAAGAGGTAAAACGGTGAATTTGAAAGACGAAGCTGATCTTGCTGCGGAATCGTCTTCTTCAATTGATCATGTAGTCGTCGTAGAACGTACAAAAGAAAAAGTTCAGTGGCAAGATCGTGACGTTTCCTGGAACGAGGTAAAGAGTGACGACACTTCTTTTGAAACTGAAAAGACGAACGGAAATGACCCTTATATGATCATTTATACCTCTGGGACTACTGGAAAGCCTAAAGGTGCCTTACACACGCATAATGGCTTCCCAATCAAGTCAGCATACGATGCAGGTATTTGTATGGATGTCTGTAAAAAAGATACGCTATTTTGGTACACAGATATGGGTTGGATGATGGGACCATTTCTTGTTTACGGAGGATTGTTGAATGGTGCTTCCATCGTAATGTTCGAAGGAACCCCTGATTACCCTACCCCAAGTCGAATTTGGGAAATGGTAGAACAACATAAAGTGACTCACCTTGGGATTTCCCCTACATTGATACGGTCCATCATGAATTTGGATGAATCATATTTTACTCAAAATGATTTATCTTCATTAAAAATGATAGGTTCCACTGGTGAACCTTGGAATGAAGAACCATGGTTATGGTTATTCGATAAAATCTGTAATAAAGAGATTCCTATCTTTAACTACTCTGGTGGAACTGAAATATCTGGTGGGATCTTTGGTAACGTATTAGTTAAACCAATAGCTCCGGTTGCTTTTAATGCAGCACTTCCTGGTATGGATGTAGACGTCTTTGACGACGAAGGACAACCTGTTAAAAACGAAGTTGGAGAACTCGTGCTTAAGCAACCTTGGGTAGGCATGACGAACGGTTTCTATAAAGAAAATGAGCGTTACGAAAATACTTACTGGAACCGTTATAAAGATACATGGGTCCATGGTGACTGGGTCGTTCATGATGATGAAGGATTCTATACAATCACTGGCCGTTCTGATGACACGTTGAACGTTGCAGGTAAACGTCTTGGTCCTGCTGAGCTTGAATCAATCTTTGTCGAGTTCGATCAAGTAATTGAAGCTGGTGTGATCGGAGTTCCACATGAAGTTAAAGGTGAGAATCCGATCGCCTTTGTAGTTGTAAAAAATCAACCATCTGACGAAGAGAAATTCAAAGAGGATTTAATTAATCATGCTATTGAACGTCTTGGTAAGGCGATCGCTCCACGTACTGTGTTCATTGTTGATGACTTACCAAAGACCCGGAATGCTAAAGTAATGCGTAGAGCAATAAAAGCGGCTTATCTGAATAAGGATGCTGGAGACTTATCTGCTTTAGAGAATCCGGAAGTCGTTGAAGACATTCGTAAACTCGGGAAGAAATAAAGGTAACAATAAGGATAAGTTATCAGTCCATGGGCATTGAAATGCAAAACATTTCAATGCCCATTTTTAATTGTAAAATCCAAATAAATCCAACAAGAAATCCCTTGAGTATTAGATCTTATTTAACATTGTTCTTGAAGTTTGTGATTTTATTCGTGATAAAATACGAAATAGTAGCAGACAAAAAGGCAATAAATAAAGTTAGCATAAATGAAGTAGAACTACTGGTAATAACAGTCTCACGAGGAGAGTTATCACTCATATTCCAAACCTCTTTAAGATCCGGAGTATATAAGAATGTAAGAAGCACTCCAGACAATACTTGCGTTATTGAAAATAATAATATAAAAATAATGGCAAAAAGAATATACTTTTTCACTGTTGATCTCCTCCCGATTTGTCATTGTACCTTTAATACGAATTTAGAAAGAAAATGTTTCCTTTTTAGGGAAGTATCTATTTCACCAAGCCATAATTTTTAATGCCTGATCTATAAGTTTACATATTATATTTATGGTTATCTAATTGTTCCCTATCGATTCTCCAACGACTTTTCCCGTAAACAAACATCCTCCTAAAAAAGTTCCTTCAAGTGCACGGTAACCATGTAAACCTCCGCCACCAAATCCTGCTGCTTCACCTGCTGCATACAAACCTTGCAAAACTTGTCCATTTTGGTTGATTACTTGCCCTGATAAATTAGTTTGCAAGCCTCCTAGTGTTTTACGACTGATAATGTTCAATTTTACTGCAATCAGCGGGCCTTTCGCAGGGTCTAAGATTTTATGAGGTTTTGCTGTACGAATCAGTTTATCACCTAAGTAATTTCTAGAGCCTCTAATAGCGGTTATTTGCAAATCTTTTGTAAACTTATTATCTATTTCACGGTCTCTAGCCTCTAGTTGTCTTTTAATATGTTCATAGTTTAAAAGATCCTTCCCAGTAAGCTCATTCATCTTCTCTACGAGCTCACTTAAATCTTTAGATACAATAAAGTCTTCCCCTTTATCCATGAAGGCTTGTACAGGTCCTGGTGCTCCCTTTTTCAAACGTTCTAATAGCTTTCTTATACTTTTACCCGTCAAATCAGGATTTTGTTCAGAACCTGATAAAGCGAACTCCTTTTCTATGATTTCCTGACTGAGAATGAACCAGGAATAATCGTATCCCGTCTTAGAAATGGCTTCTAATGTACCTAACGTATCAAACCCTGGAAGATAAGGAACTGGAAAGCGATTGCCTTCAGCGTCCAACCATATGGAAGAAGGTCCAGGTAGAATACGAATGCCGTGGTTCGTCCAAACAGGATCGTAATTTTTGATTCCCTCAGTATAGTGCCACATGCGATCTCGATTGACGATATTTGCCCCAGAACTTTCAGCAATCGAAAGCATCCGCCCATCAACGTGATCGGGAACACCTGAAATCATGTTTTCGGGAGCTTCACCTAACCTCGAAGGCCAGTTATTTCTGATGACATCAAAATTAGCTCCGATTCCCCCACTGGAAACGACCACATGATCGGCAGTGTATTCAAACTCACCAACAACTGTTCTAGAGCTTTTCTCTCCTCTTTCCACCTGACTATCTTCTAATACAGACCCTTTTATGCCTGAAACCCTGTCATTATTGACTATTAACGCATCTACCTGGTGTCTAGGCAAATATGTCACTCGATCATTGATGATGTGATCCTTTACTCTTTTTTCGAAAGGAGCTACAATTCCTGGCCCTGTTCCCCACACGATATGGAATCTAGGAACAGAATTCCCATGACCTTCTGCTAAATAGCCACCTCTTTCTGCCCAACCTACGACTGGAAAGAATCGGACACCCTTATCGTAAAGCCACTTACGCTTTTCTCCTGCAGCAAACTTAAGGTAAGCATCCGCCCACTGTTTTGCCCAATAGTCTTCATCTTCTAAACGATCGAATTGAGCTGACCCATACCAATCTTGTTTAGCAAGCTCAAAGGAATCTTTAATTTTCATCCTTCTTTGTTCAGGTGAATCAATCAAAAAAAGGCCACCAAAAGACCACCAAGCCTGCCCTCCAAGAGAAGCCTCAGGTTCTTGATCGACTAGTAATACATTTTTACCTCTATCAGCGATTTCTGCAGTGGCGACCAATCCAGCAAGTCCTGCTCCAATTACAATTGCATCATCATTCATCTCTTCAACACCTCCGATAGATAAAAAAAGCTCGCTTAAATGAAGTGTCATCTAAGCGAGGTCAGTGAATTATACTGGGTAAACACCGTGTTTACGTTCAGTGAATTGTACATTTTTAGATTTGTAAGCATCTAGTCTCTTCGTTAATGCTGATCGCAAATCATTCGGTTCCACAATATCATCGATTACCATTTCAGATGCTAATCGATAAATATCGATGTTTTCTTTATATTCCTCTTGTTTCTCCTTAATGAATGCTGGACGTTCTTCTTCTGGAAGTTCAGCAATTTTGTTCGCATAAACAGCATTTACTGCAGCTTCTGGTCCCATAACGGCAATTTGCGCTGTAGGTAAAGCGATCGTTACATCAGGGTCGAAAGCTGGACCTGCCATCGCGTATAAACCAGCACCATATGCTTTTCTAACAACCACTGAAATTTTCGGTACGGTTGCTTCACTCATAGCTGAGATCATCTTCGCACCGTGACGGATGATACCAGCACGTTCTACTCTTGTTCCAATCATGAAACCAGGAATATCCGCTAGGAAAATAAGTGGGATGTTGTACGCGTCACATAATTGAATGAATTTAGCAGCTTTATCCGCAGAATCATGGAATAATACGCCGCCTTTCATTCTAGGTTGGTTAGCAATAAGACCAACTACTTGTCCGTTGATGCGAGCCAGTCCTGTAATCAGTTCTTTAGCGAACTCACGCTTGATTTCACAGAAAGAATCTTCGTCAATCAAACGATTGATTAACTCATACATATCGAACGGAGCGTTCTGATTTTCAGGAATCAGTTCTTCAATTGATTTCTCGAAAGAAGCTGTATCTAAAGCTTTTTCGACCGGTGGTTTGCTTCTGAAATTCTCCGGGAAGTAAGTCATATATTTTTGTACATAGGCAATAGCCTCTTTTTCGTCCTTAGCAAGGACATCACCGCAACCAGAAACTGAACAGTGCATGCGAGCTCCGCCCATTTCTTCTAAAGTAACTTTTTCACCAATAACCTTTTCAGCCATACGCGGTGATCCTAGATACATTGAAGCGTTTCCGTCGACCATAACGACAATGTCACAGAAAGCGGGTATGTATGCTCCGCCTGCAGCTGAAGGTCCGAATAATAAACAAACCTGTGGCACTCGACCGGACATCTTCACTTGGTTATGAAAGATTTTTCCTGCTCCACGACGGTTCGGGAACATGTCGATTTGGTCCGTTATACGTGCACCTGCTGAGTCTACAAGGTACAACATAGGAATCTCTAATTTTAACGCGGTTTCTTGAATGCGGATAATTTTCTCAACCGTTCTTTTTCCCCAAGAACCAGCTTTTACAGTAGAATCGTTGGCCATGACACATACGCTTTGGCCATTCAATTTTCCTATTCCCGTTACAACACCATCTGCCGGTAACGATCCATCCATCGCATTAGCGAAAAACGCATCTTCGACATCTAAATCGTCGTCCAATAATAATTTCAAGCGATCACGTACGAACATTTTACCTTTTTCTGCATTCTTTTCGTGATATTTATCCGCGCCACCCTTTTCTATTTGAGCACGCAATTCTTCATGATTGATTTCCATAGACAAAGTGTCTCACCCTTTCATTTATTTCCCTTCAAATCTTGGTTTTCTCTTTTCTTTGAATGCTTCAAGAGCTTCTAGTCGATCTTTCGTCGGTATCGTGTTCAAATAGCATTTTCTTTCAATCGACAATCCGGTATCGATGTCATGATCAAAGCCTTGATCAATCGCTTTTTTAGCCATTTGAACCCCAACAGGACCGTTCGAAGCAATGTCAGAAGCTAAAGAAATGGCACGTTCTTTCAAGTCAGCAGGGTCTACTACCTCTTGGATCAAGCCGATATCTTTCCCTTCAATACTGTCGAAACGTTGTGCTGTAAGTATATAATATTTAGCACTCGCGAGTCCGATCAGTCTCGCAAGGCGTTGGGTACCACCTGCCCCAGGAATTATAGCCAGGGAAGTTTCAGTCAATCCCATTTTTGCTTTCTTACTAGCGATTCGGATGTCACAACCTAAGGTAAGTTCGAGGCCGCCCCCAAACGCGGCACCATTAATCGCAGCAATTGTTGGGATGGAAAGTCTTTCAACTCTAGTAACCAATCGGCCGATCTGACCGACCGTTTGCACCACTTCTTCTTCACTCATGCCAGAACGTTCTTTAAGATCTGCACCAGCGCAAAAAGCTTTCTCACCTTCTGCTGTGATGACTAATGCTCTTAATTGGTCATTCATTTCAATTTGATCCAGTTGATCATTGAAATCTTTCATCAACTGTTTTGAAAAAGAGTTAGCGGCTTCCGGTCGATTCAGTGTTAATATCCCGATTTCGTCGTTATATAATTCAAATGTAACTGTCGACATGTATTAACCACACCTTTATTGCTTTTTGAAAATATTCATCTGTTTACTTGGCAATTGATTTTCTACATAATCCTGAATATATGAGGTAGCTTTCAATAATTCAGATTGATCAATTCCAGTCTTTATGTTCATTTCTTGTAGCATGTAATTCAAATCATCGGTAGAGACATTCCCGGTAGCTCCTTTAGCATAAGGGCAACCACCAAGGCCACCAGCAGATCCATCAAAAATATGGTAGCCAAGCTGCAGAGCTGCCACCGTGTTAGCTAACGCCATACCTCTAGTGTCATGGAAATGAAGGGCGATGTGATCTTTCATGAAATAACGTTCCAGCTTTTTCAGGAAAGCATCAACCTGTAGCGGGTTAGCAACGCCAATCGTATCTCCCAGAGATAGTTCATCGATGCCCATGTCGAATAGATTTTGGCAAACCGAAATGACCTGATTTTCATCGACCGCACCCTCGTAAGGGCAACCGAAAACAGTGGAAACATAGCCTCTCACTGATTTTCCTTCTTTTCTTGCAGCTTCTACCACCTCTTGAAGGACAGGGTACGTTTCATCAATTGATTTATTAATATTCTTCTTATTGTGTGTCTCGCTCGCAGACATGAAAATTGACACTTCGTCTACGTCTGCCTCAATTGCACGTTCGAGACCTTTCATATTTGGTACCAATGCAGCATAGGTCACATCAGGATTTCGTTCAATCTGTTTGGAAACTTCCACAGCATCCTTCAGCTGTGGAATCCATTTCGGATGAACGAATGAAGTGATTTCGATATAGGGTAGGCCTGTCTTTGAAAGCTGATTGATCCATTCGATTTTATTTTCAGTAGGTATCTGATCCGACTCGTTTTGTAAGCCGTCTCTCGGTCCTACTTCTTTGATGGTTACATCTAAAGGCAACTCCATGTCGAAACGCTCCTTTTATGACTTATTCAATAACTGCGATTACATCACCTTCGTTAACGAAATCACCTTCGTTAACTTTCAACTCTTTAATTGAACCAGATGCTTCTGCAGCAATAGGGATTTCCATTTTCATGGACTCAAGGATGACTACATCTTGCCCTGAATCGATGCTATCTCCTTCTTTAACAACTACTTTCCAAACGTTTCCTGCCATATTTGCGATTACTTCACTCATTTTAAATTCCTCCAGTTATTTTTTAATGTGTTCATCAATAAATGATGTTCTGGTTTGACCATCTTTGAAACTTTGATTTTCTACAATCTTTTGTAAAAGTGGGATATTCGTTTTAATACCTTCCACCTTATAAGCAGATAATGCTTCTTTCAAATGTCCAATTGCTTCATCTCTATTATTGCCTTTGACGATCAGCTTAGCAATCATCGGATCATAATAAGGCGTCACTTGATAGTTCGCTTTTACGGCAACTTCATTTCGCACATGATCACCTGTTG
This sequence comes from Halalkalibacillus sediminis, assembly GCF_002844535.1. NCBI lineage: Bacteria > Bacillati > Bacillota > Bacilli > Caryophanales > Bacillaceae > Halalkalibacillus > Halalkalibacillus sediminis. The sequence goes on along the minus strand of NZ_PJNH01000001.1, from coordinate 579,171 downwards.
GAGCTTCAAATGCAGTAATGGTGCCTGGTGAAGGGAAGAAAGTCTCTGGATCTTCAGAATAAATTCTAACCTCAATCGCATGTCCATCGATCTTCAAATCTTCTTGTTTAAAAGATAAGCTTTCTCCATTTGCGATTCGTAACTGCTGTTCAACTAAGTCCACCCCTGTGATTTCTTCGGTAACTGGATGTTCTACTTGAAGACGAGTGTTCATTTCTAAGAAATAGAAGTTCTGGTCTTCATCTGCTAGAAATTCAATCGTTCCAGCATTTTTGTAGTTAATCGATTTGGCAGCGCGAACAGCAGCATCACCCATTTCAGAACGGGTTTGTTCTGTTAATAATGGTGAAGAAGCTTCTTCAACCACTTTCTGGTGACGACGTTGGATGGAACATTCGCGCTCGAATAAGTGTAAAGTGTTTCCATCATGATCAGCCAACACCTGAATCTCGATATGGTGAGCATTTTCAACCACTTTTTCCATAAACATCGTGCCATCACCAAAAAATTGCTCTGCTCGGCGAGAATTTCCTTCGAACGCTTTCGTCAATTCATCATCTGAATGAACGATTTGCATCCCAATACCTCCACCACCAGCAGAAGCTTTAAGCATGACAGGGTAACCCATTTCATTCGCTAATTTTATACCTTCCTCAGGCGTTTCAAGCGGTTCATTCGTTCCTGGAATAATTGGTACACCTGCAGCTTCCATACTTTTTCTAGCCGCAAGTTTACTACCCATTTTTTCGATAACATCTGCATCTGGACCAATGAAGACGATATTCTCCTCACGACAACGACGTGCGAAGTCTACATTTTCACTTAGCAATCCATAACCAGGATGGATCGCTTCTGCACCTGTTTCTTTTGCTACATTAATGATCTTTTCCACTTGTAAGTAGCTTTCATTGACTCTTGCTGGTCCAATCAGGTGTGCTTCATCAGCTTCACTTACAAAAGGAGCCTCTGCATCAGCCTCTGAGTATACAGCAACACTTTTTATATTCATGCGCTTACATGTACGAATGACTCTTGATGCTATTTCTCCGCGGTTAGCGATTAATACTTTTTGAAACATACTTCTACCCCCATTATTTACTATATCGTTTAATGGCATCGTCTCTTAATTTGACTTTTTGTATTTTTCCACTAGCAGTCATAGGAAATTCTTCTGTAAAATAAACAGCTTGAGGTACTTCTGAAGAACTGACTTCTTCTCTGCAATAATGGAGCACCTCAGCCTCTGATAAATCTGAGGACTCTCTGATCACCCAAGCTATAATGATTTCACCTGACTGTGGATCCGGGATGTTAACGACTTTAGCTTCTTTAATTTTACTGTGTTGTGACAATAGAAGTTCTAACTGATAGGGATCCACTTCATTTCCGTACTGTTGCATCATAGTAACGCCTCCCTACTTCCTCTCTCTTACTTCTTCCTCAGCCAGCGATTATCCTTCTTCAATCATGGTACTTCCTATTCAACAAACTAGCATCCTAGTTGTCTAGCGATGATTAATCGTTGAATTTCTGAAGTTCCTTCTCCGATTTCTAATAGCTTAGCATCTCTTAAATATCTCTCGACTTCATACTCTCTCATGTACCCATATCCACCATGGATCTGAATTGCTTGGTTAGCAGCGCGGAATGCTGTTTCCGTAGCGTATAATTTAGCAACTGCAGCTTCTTTTGTGAAGTTCTTTCCTTGGTCCTTTAACCAAGCAGCTTTCATGATCGCGTTACGTGCAAGATCAACTTCCATTGCCATATCAGCAAGTTTAAACTGAATTGCTTGGAAGCTGGATATTGGTTGACCGAATTGCTTACGTTCTTTTGCGTAAGCCAATGCCTTATCAAGTGAGGCTTGTGCAATTCCTAGACCAAGGGCAGCAATTGAAATGCGTCCACCGTCAAGTGTGTGAAGGAATTGCTTGAATCCTTTATCAGGATCACCTAATAAATTCTTCTGAGGAACTCGAACATCTTCTAAAACGATCTCAGCTGTATCTGAACCTCTTACACCCATTTTATCGTAATTACTGTTGATTGTAAGACCAGGTGTGTCAGTAGGTACGATGATTGCTGAAATAATATTGTTACCACGATCGTTCTTTCCTGTAACTGCAGTTACAATAATGTGCTTAGCAAAAGATGCATTGGTGATGTAGCATTTCTCACCATTGATGATGAAATCATCTCCGTCTTTTTTGGCAGTAGTTTTCGTACCACCTGCATCCGAGCCAGCGTTAGGTTCAGTCAAACCGAATGAACCAAGTGCCTTACCTTCAGCTAAAGGCTTTAAGAATTCTTCTTTTTGCTCTTCTGTTCCGAAGTAGTAAATTGGGCTAGCGCCTAGAGATACGGCTGCTGCATAACTTAATCCAGTACTACCACATACTCGACCGATTTCTTCTACTGCTAATGCATAAGTGATCGTGTCTCCACCTGATCCACCGTACTCTTCTGGAAAAGGAATCCCTAGTAATCCTAGCTCCCCAATCTCTTTAAAAATATCTTCTGGAAATTCAGCATTCACATCAATATCAATCGCACGTGGTGCAATTTTCGCTTCCGCAAAATCACGTACCATCTTTCTTGTCATTTCTTGTTCTTTCGTCAATTCGAAATTCATTTAAGTTTCCCCCTTCTATAATAGACCGACTGGTTGGTCTGTAACAAACGAAATGAAAACGCTTTCTAAAAGCGATAAAAAATTTTAATAACTGATTTCCTTATACAATTTTGAGTGCTTGTAATCATCTAATGCTTGATCTGTGAGAACTCCTCTGAACAAAATATCGATGTAAATCGAAGCGATCTCATCAATCGAATATTCTCCGTCTTTCCTGTACCATTGGTAAGTCCAGTTGACCATGCCAAGAATCGACATCCCGGTAATGATCGTCGGCAGTTCTTTACGAAACTCGCCACTTTCTTGACCATCTTCAATTACCTCTTGAATGATTCGTTTAAAGTCATCCCTTTTTTTCTTGATTTGTTCTTCATACTCTTTCTTGAGATATTTGTTTTCTTGGTAGAAAACAGATATGTGTTCATTGTATAAATCGAAGACTCTTACGAAAGATTTCAAGATTTCATGTAATTGGTACATTGGTTGCTCGTATTTTCTTCTGGCAAGGCTTGCTTCGTTGAGAACATATGTAATGAACAAGTCATGAATAACGTATAATAATTCGTCTTTTGAAGTGAAATGGTGATAAAAGCCACCTTTAGAAGTATTACACGACTCAACCAAGTCTTTCACTGAAACCCCATGGAACCCTTTTTCAGAGAAAAGAACGAGCGAAGATTGTATGATTTTTTCCTTTAGTTCACTCATAGCCCCCTCCTACTTCCTTTTGTCAATATTTTATCACAATTTAGAAAAGTGTCCAATACTGAATGTTTAGACATTTCGATATCAATCATTACCTGAAAATTTCACTATTTCTATTTCTCATCTTTTTTGAAGAAGCCAATCATAACAACTATGAATCCTAAACTTAAAAGATAAACCTCATAACCGCCTGTTCTAACAAATTCAGGTATATATAAAGCTAAAAGCATTATTGCTATTCCTAGTAACATAATTTTAGTAGAACGCATTTTTCTCTCCTTGCTCAACTAGAGCCAATCGTTGAGTGAATTTAATTGCCATGCTCTGTAATTACATTTCCGATATAGTCAAAAGCATCCTGTTGTGTAAGGTCATTATCTAGAGAGATTTCAAACTCGAACATTACCTCATCAAAGAATGTTACCGCACTAAATTCGCCGGAATCCTTTTCCATATAATGAACAGTCTGCTCATCAATTTCTTCACTTTCATATTCTAAATTTGGATCAGTTAAAAATTCTGAGTCCTCAAAGCTGATCGTGATTTGGTATTCTGCACTTTCGCTATAAGGTCCATAAATATATTCCATATTCAATGAATCTTCTTCACTTTTAATTTGCTCTTCAGTTTTAGATACTTCTTTTTCCTCTTCGAAAACTGAATAACCAAGAGTTGCTTTTTGTTCATTTTCAACGTAGTTGCCTTTGTTATAATGCTTTACATAACTTAATGAATGACCTTCAGGGTCGACAATATGTATATCGAAATCAAATGCTTCACTTAATTTTTCTTCAGCGTCTGTATAGTCTTCCTCATCATTTGGTGAACAAGCGAGCAATAATGATAGTAAAAGAATGCCAACGAAACTTATAACCTTCATTAATGTTTCCCCCTAAATAATCTCTAAATTATTTTGACTATGAAAATGATTAACTTTCTTTATCCTATTTTACCATAAATTAACTTTATGTTTTTTGATTAATTCAATTACTTGTTCAGTTTTATTGCGGTTAACCTAAAAAAAGCAGCTCAATTAAGGGTACAAATTGCATGTTTGTACTCCAAAAATGAACTGCTTGATAAAATAGTTATTTTAGTTTCTAATGTATTGAATCTTTTAGAAAGTAACCCCGAACCGTCTATTCTTCTTCGAAATATTTATTTCCATTTGGTTCGATCGTCGTTTCGATGACTGGTCCATGTTCATCAGTATCGACTACAAAAGATCCGTTACTATAGCGGTCGCTTTGTTTGAATTCGATAGGCATTACCGTTTTAACCTGCTGGTCTTCAGTAAACAACCTTATAGTTGCATCGTCTTTAGCTATATAGAATCCGACAATACGGTGTGGGTTCCGTTTGAGCTCTCTTAACATGACTAACCCTCTTCGCGCACGGGTACCCTGTTCAAATTCGGAAATACTCATTCTCTTACATGCGCCTCGGTTGGTAATGATAAACAAGGACGGATAGCTTAAGTCATCAAATACTTCACCATTGACGATATATTCGCCTTCTTTAAGTGACATAGATTTCACACCAGCTGCTTTTTGACCGACTGCACTGACTTCTGATTCGTGGAACCATAAGCCATATCCAGTATTTGATGCTAAGAAAATTTCGTTGTGACCGTTCGTTAATTGAACATTAACTACTTCATCTGAACCTTTTAGTTTCATTCCAGTAATTGCTCGTGAATAACGCTGTACTTTGTAATCACTTAACTTCGTTTTCTTAATCATTCCATTTCTTGAAATCGATAAGACATATTGCTCTTCATTAAATTCTCTGATTGGAATTGCTTGGATAATATTTTCGTCTCGTTCGATCGGTATGATATTGGCTATATGCTGCCCCATGTCTTTCCACTTGATATCGGGTAGTTCATGGACAGGAATGTATAAGAAGTTCCCTTTATTAGTAAAAAGCAATAGCGTATTGGTCGTGTTGATTTCAAATAAATGGTTTAATCGGTCGTTATCTTTCATTTGCACGTCTTCAATCTTAGAAGCATTAAATGAACGGATGCTTGTTCTTTTGATGTAACCTTCATTTGTGATTGAAAATATCACGTCTTCAGGTGGTACGATAACTTCTAGATTGATTTTAATGTCTTCAATCTCAGATTCAATTTGTGTTCTTCTGTCTGATTTATATGTCTTTTGAACTCTCTTCAAATCTTGCTTAATGACATCCAATAATTTATTTTCGTCAGCTAGAATCGCTTTTAGTTCTGCAATGATTTCTTTTAAACGATCTGCTTCAGTTTCTAGGTCGGTTATGTCTGTGTTCGTCAAACGGTAAAGCTGTAACATGACAATCGCTTCAGCTTGTCTCTCGGTGAAGTCATACGCCTCGATTAAACGCTCTTTTGCATTTTGTTTATTTTTCGATGCTCTGATCGTTGCAATCACTTCATCCAATATCGAAATAGCATAAATTAGACCTTCAACTATGTGAGCACGATCTTCAGCTTTTTTCAAATCATGTTTGGATTGACGTTCGACTACTTCTTTTTGGTGGGAAATGTATGCATCAAGAATTTCATGTAGTGTCATCACTTTAGGTGTTTTATTCGAGATTGCGACCATATTAAAGTGATAAGTAATTTGTAAATCTGTGTTTTTATATAAGTAGTTCAAAACACCTTTACTATCCGTATCTTTCTTCAATTCAACCACAATTTGAAGGCCGGTTCGGTCGGTTTCATCGCGGACTTCTGAAATACCTTCTACTTTACGATCCAGACGAAGTTCATCCATCTTTTTCACTAAGTTGGCTTTATTGATTTCATATGGCAACTCAGTGATAACGATTTGTTCTTTTCCACCACGCAACGGCTCGACTTTTGCTAAACCACGCACTACAACTTTGCCCTTACCTGTTTCGTATGCTTTTTTGATTCCATCGACACCCTGAATAATGCCTCCTGTTGGAAAATCAGGACCAGGCATTTTCTTCATCAATTGATCTGTCGAAGCTTCTGGATGACTCATTTTATAAATGACCGCGTCGATGACTTCCTTTAAGTTATGCGGTGGAATATCTGTTGCATAACCTGAAGAAATTCCAGTAGATCCATTAACTAATAGACTCGGAAACTTTGCAGGAAGTACTACTGGCTCATGATCTGTGTCGTCAAAGTTAGAAATGAAATCTACGGTGTCTTTATCAATATCTTGAAGTAATTCGGAAGATATGCCTGAAAGTCTAGCTTCTGTATAACGCATGGCAGCAGGTGGATCTCCATCGACACTCCCGTTGTTTCCGTGCATTTCAACAAGTTCTTGTCTAAGTTTCCACGTTTGGCTCATTCGAACCAATGCTTCATATACAGATGAATCACCATGCGGGTGATAATTACCAATAACCGTACCGACCGTTTTGGCAGACTTACGGAAAGGTTTGTCGTGCGTATTACGCTCTTCATGCATCGCATAAAGAATACGTCTTTGAACAGGCTTCAATCCATCTCGTACATCTGGAAGAGCTCGGTCTTGAATAATATATTTACTGTATCGTCCGAAACGATCACCTATTACTTCTTCTAATGGTAAATCTAAATACTTCGCTTCCTCAGGCAACTGTCTTCCTCCTAATTATGCAATTTCTCATTATCTAAAATGGTATCTCCGTCACCCATCGTAAAGGCGACATTACTTTCAATCCATTTTCTTCGAGGTTCTACTTTGTCTCCCATCAGCGTAGTCACGCGACGTTCAACTCGAGCTACATCCTCAATTGTCACTCGGATCAATGTTCTAGTTTCAGGGTCCATCGTTGTTTCCCAAAGTTGATCTGCGTTCATTTCACCGAGACCTTTATATCGTTGAATGTTATAACCATTCTTAAACTCTTTTAATAAATCTTCTAATTTCTCTTCATCCCAGGCATAGTCTTCTTTTTTCTTCTTCCCTTTCCCTTTGCTCACTTTGAACAATGGTGGAAGAGCGATATATACTTTACCTTCTTCAAGCAGTTCGCGCATATATCTGTAGAAGAATGTCAGAAGTAAGACTTGGATGTGTGCACCATCGGTATCTGCATCTGTCATGATGATAACTTTATCGTACTGGCAATCTTCTATATTGAAATCGGCACCTACACCTGCATTGATTGTATGCACAATTGTAGCGATTTCCTCGTTTTTGAAAATATCATCGATTTTCGCTTTTTCTGTATTGATTACCTTCCCTCGAAGTGGCAACACAGCTTGGAATCTACGGTCGCGACCTTGTTTCGCAGAACCACCTGCAGAATCACCCTCTACTAAGAACAATTCATTCTTTTGAGGATTCTTGGACTGAGCAGGAGTTAGCTTCCCGCTTAATAGTGAGTCTCTACGCTTACGCTTCTTACCATTACGCGCGTCCTCTCTTGCTTTACGAGCCGCTTCTCTTGCCTCTCTTGCTTTAATAGCTTTTTTGATCAGCATCTTAGATACTTCAGGGTTCTCTTCTAAAAAGTAAGAAAGCTGTTCACTGACGATGCCTTCAACTACACTACGTGCTTCAGGTGTTCCCAGTTTACTCTTCGTTTGACCTTCGAACTGTAATAATTCTTCTGGAATCCTAGTAGAAACAATCGCAGTAAGCCCTTCTCGAATATCGTTTCCATCCAAGTTTTTCTCTTTTTCTTTTAATAATTGCATTTTTCTAGCGTACTCATTAAAAGCACGTGTGATTGCTGTTCTCGCTCCGGACTCATGAGTACCACCATCTTTTGTTCGCACATTATTTACGAACGAAAGAATGTTCTCTGAGTAACCGTCATTGTATTGAAAGGCAAAATCTACTTCAATTCCTTTTAGCTCACCCTCAAAAGAAATGATCTGATCATGTAGCCCATCCTTCTCTTCATTCAGGTAAGCCACAAACGATTCAAGACCATCTGGATATAGGAATTCGTCTTGCTGGGGTTGTTCATCACGTTCATCGATCAAGACAATTTGAATTCCTTTTAAAAGAAACGCCGCTTCTCTCAAACGTTCAGATAGCAAATCATATTGATAATGGATCGTCGTAAACATCGATGGGTCTGGCTTGAACCGGATTGTCGTACCCGATTTCTTCGTATTCCCTCGATCTTCTAACGTAGTAGCCGGTTTACCCCCGTCCTCAAAGCGCTGGTAAAACTTCTTACCATCTCTGAAAATATGAACTTCAACCCACTCAGAGAGAGCATTAACAACCGAGGCACCTACCCCGTGAAGACCACCACTTGTTTTGTAGCCACCTTGCCCGAATTTACCTCCTGCGTGTAGAACGGTGAAAATAACTTCAGGAGTTGGTTTGCCAGATTTATGCATCCCTGTTGGCATACCTCTTCCTTCATCAATCACAGAGATCGATTCATCTTTATGGATAATTACTTTGATCGTTTCACCGAATCCAGCTAAAGCTTCATCCACCGCATTATCGACGATTTCAAAAACTAAATGGTGTAAACCTCGGTGATCGGTGCTTCCTATGTACATTCCTGGGCGCTTTCTTACAGCATCTAATCCTTCTAATACCTGTATCGAGTCATCGTTATATTGATTTGTCTGAGTCAATCGTACGACTCCTTTCTCTACCATCGTCCAGTTATTTTATGTGAATAGAAAACCTCTGCTTACGCAGAGATTTTCATGTGACAACTTTGATTATTTGCCCATCGTTACGGCATGAGCTACCTTTATGCATAAGTCCATTATGACTGTAAAGTCCTTCTCTTTCAATATCTCGTAAGCTTTTTCGTCATAAACACCCTGTTGAGCCCAGAAAACTTTACAATCTGTTTGGACAGCTTCTTTGGCAACATCCTCCAAAAATTCAGATCTTCTGAATACATTAATGATATCGATCTGTTCTGGAATTTCTTTAAGAGATGAATAACTTTTTTCACCTAGAACCTCATTAACATTAGGGTTTACCGGGATGATCTTATATCCATTTTCCTGCATAATCTGTGATATTTGATAAGACGTACGATGCTGTTTATCAGATAAACCGACCACCGCAATCGTTTTCGCTTCTTCTAAAACTTTTTTAATTTGATCGTTTGATGGATTTTGCATTTAGAGTCACCCTTTCAATTAATCTTAGGTTATAGAATAGCTTGTTTCATTTTAATTCTCAACACTTGGCTATTCATCACTTTCACGATATTGATCCAGTTTCTCTTTAATCAATGGCCAGATCGATTCATTCGCGAAGGATTCTTCCCAAGTAGCGATGCCAGGTAAATCATACTTTTTAACAAGTTCAATTCTACTCGATATCGACTGTGAGTTTTCTAACCACAACTTGTACGATTCATTAGATTCTTCCACAAATAAATAATCTTGGCCGGCATCCTCGTCAAAAGCTACCTCTTCTTCTTGATTTTCCGTCCACTGTTTTGCCTCGTCCATGGAAAACACTTCAGAGGACACTTCTGAATCTGTTTCTGTCCATAACCTAGTATACAACGGAACGCCTAGAATGAGTTGGTCGTTTGGTACAACTTGAAGTAGTTCATCTAATTCCCGGTCCACCCAGTCAAGTTCAGCCACACTTCCAGCTACTGTTGATCGTGCAGGATGTTGATCATATGCCATAACGACAAGGTAATCGACTAACTGGACGAGTTCTTCTCGGTCATAGAAAAGGGACCAATTACCACTCATCGATAAAAATGTGATATCCATCGAAACGACGAGCCCCTTATTATGAGCTAACGGCACAAGCTCTCGTATAAATTGGGTGACTAAATCTTGGTCTTGGTAATTCACATTTTCAATATCTATATTCAGCCCATCTAACTGATAAGTTTCCGCTTTTTCAAGAAGTTGATCGATGACACGTGAACGTTTTTCAAAGCTTTTGAAGACTGCTGACGTCCGATCAGGGTCAAAATCGTTTGAAAATAGGGCCCATACTTCTTTACCTTGCTCTTGAGCTGATTCGACATAGCTTTTTTTGCCGTAATCTCTAATGTTACCTTCCGAATCAGTTAAGTGAAACCACGTAGGTGAAATTACATCAACTCCGGGTAATGATGGAGCATTGTCTGGAGTTGAAGCGGATTGATACATGGCATCCCAACTCATGTGTAAAGGTTTATCAATATTATGTTCAACAGGTTCAAAAGGATCATTCAAAGGTTCAATCAGACTTGTTTTTAAAATAGATACAGATTCTTCAGGTAAATGCCCGATCTCTCCAGATTGTAATAGTATCCGGTAAAAATCGTTTGCTTGTTCAATCACCCAGAACTCATCATCTTCAACTTCTTTAAAGTAAGAAGATTGGTAGTTGGGTGAATGGCGTACTCTTCTATCATCTAAATCTGTATCTTCTGAAAGTTGAGCTGAAATTAATTCGTTCCCTGCTGTAACGAGATAAAGTTGTTCTTGTTGAGGAAGATATTCAAATGCTAGACCATAAATATCCTGCAACTGTTCAACTGAGATAAACGCTTCTTCTCTATCAAGAATGGCCGGAGAGTAATCCGATTCTTCTTTTTCACGATTAACCGAACGACTGAAATCATTCAATGGAAATTCGATCACTTTTGTTCCAGTGGTTAAAATAACAGCAGCATCTCGCTCGTTATAATATATTCGATCATCAATATGTTGTTGGGCTGTGACTACAGGAATATATATTTTATCCTGATGAAAAATGAAGTTTTCTTCAATGGTTTCCTGGTCAATCATGATGGAATTTTGTTCGTTGATATATTCATTGAATTGATCGGAAGGTTGTAAATAGAAATAAAAGGCAACGACCAATGCCCCTGCCAACAAACTAATAATCAATAAAGAGGTTTTCAAATTTGGGGTGTTACTGGTGGTTGATCGTGATTTTGTGCTCATACTTCTGACCTACCCCCTATCTAACAACATTTTATACTAGATTCATTGGATTGAACATAGAAATATAAGTAGAAGAATCGCTCTCGTCTCTCCTGGAACAAGTGAAAAGCCTTCTTTTAATCGACTTATTTTGATAAAATAAAAGAAATTATACTATTAAAGGAGTACATTATGGATTATCTAATTTTCGCAATCATTGCTTATTTAATCGGCTCGACGCCATCAGCTCTCATCATCGGAAAAACATTTTACCAGATTGATATACGTGAACATGGGAGTGGGAACTTAGGAGGAACTAACACTTTTCGTGTGTTAGGTATTAAAGCGGGAATAATTGTTTCCTTGATGGACATCATTAAAGGTGTAATCCCTGTCCTGCTAGCAATTTCCTTTGCTCCTTCGACGCATCCTTTAATCATTGGAATTTTCGCAGTTATTGGTCATACATATCCCATTTTCGCCAAGTTCAAAGGAGGAAAAGCCGTTGCTACCTCAGGCGGTGTGATTCTTGCAGTCAATCCTTTCGTCTTTTTCATTGCATTAGCTGCATTCTTCCTTTTCTTAAAATTGTTTAAGTATGTTTCTCTTGCTTCAATATTGACAGCCATAACTGCTGTTATTTCATCTATTGCCTTTCAGGAAGTTGGATTAACAATCATCACTGTTCTACTTGCTTCTTTTGTCATTTACAGACATACCGACAATATCAAAAGAATCAAGAACAAAACAGAACCGAAAATAACTTGGCTATAAGCAACAAAACACCCAGGAACGGAGGGATGATTTTGTCAAAGAAATTATTGATCATCTCAGCTAGTATAAGTGTAGTGTTATTATCATTGCTTTTATTTTTCTTATTTAATAATGAGCAAAGCGATATAAATAATAACAGAACAGCAGAACAACATAATAAAATATCGAATTTTGCCATGGAAACGAAATCCTATCAAGCATCAATCAAGTTGAACGGAATCGGCGACTTATTAATTCATTCACCTGTGTATGAGGACGCTGAAACCAATGGTAGTTATGATTTCACTCCAATGTTCGAACCAATTGAGAAATATTTAAAAAATGCCGATATAACAATCGCTAACCAAGAAACGATTCTTGGGGGAACTGAAATCGGTTTATCCACCTACCCATCCTTTAACTCGCCGTTTGAATTAGGTGATGCACTAAAAGAGGTCGGGGTTGATATCGTTTCGATTGCAAACAACCATACGTTAGACCGTGGAGAAAAAGCTATTATGAATGCCACTGGCCATTTGAATGATATCGGCCTTGAATATGTTGGCGGATACCGTAGTGAGGAAGATCGTAACACGCATAGAATACTCAATAGAAAAGGTATTTCTGTCGGTTTTCTCTCTTACACTTATGGGACAAACGGTATACCCGTCCCTGAAGGAAAAGATTATCTAGTCAATCTGATAGACGTTGACACAATGTTAGAAGACCTTGAGGAGATAAAATCCGAAACTGACTTTGTTGTTGTCAGTATGCACTTTGGTCAACAATACCAACCTCTACCAAATGAAGAACAGGAATTTTTATCAGAGCTTTTAATTTCTGAAGGTGCAGATGTCATATTGGGGCACCACCCACATGTATTACAGCCTGTGGATTGGATATCTTCCGAAGACGGGGATAAAGTCGTTTATTATTCCCTTGGAAACTTCTTATCCGCACAAGAAGGAACTGAAAGGTTAATCGGAGCAATCTCGCAAGTTGAACTGACAAAAACAATAGAAGATGGTTCTGTCAAAACGAAGGTTTCAAATGCAAAATTAATGCCAACATACAACCTGCATGACTCAGAAACCAATTTCCGTATCGTTCCGTTGGCTGACATAACAGACGATCAACTTGAAGGGGCAAACTCTTGGTATGAAGATACAGAAGAATTAATTAAAACTTTTACAGATGATATAGACGTAGTTCCTTACCTTGAGTAAGTTCAATGAATTGAATGACAAAAACAGCATCATGTATACTATGAATGTAGAATAAAAGAAATCAAGATTATTCTTCTTATGAAAGGAGATACAGATATGAACGAAGTTTCAACGAAAAAACAACTACCTACCAAATCAGATCGCCATAAATTGTTCGGTTCAGTCGATCCTGGGCCACGTACAAAACCAGAAGAAAAAAGTGAAATGGTTGATCTGCAAAATACAAAGAAAGACTTCTTATTCGAGCTTGATGCTGTTGGTATATCCAATGTTAAGCACCCAGTAAGCATCCAGAGTGGAATTGCTCCCAATAAGCAATCAACGATCGGAACCTTTTACTTCGCCTCTACGATTTCACAAGATAGTAAAGGTACGAATATGAGTAGGTTCACTGAGCAGCTTCAGTCTTATAGTCAGAATGAATTCGAAGTGAATATACCAACTCTTAAGAAGTTTGTATATGAATTACACACTCGTTTGAACCAAAGAGATGCCGAATTGTCGGTTTCATTTCCTTGGTTTTTCGAAAGAAAGGCACCATACACTGGGCAATCAGGTATGAACCATGCAGAGGCATGGATGGATGTACGATATGATCAAGACACAGGCTATGATATAACTGTTGGGCTCACAGGTAAGGTAACAACCTTATGCCCTTGTTCTAAAGAGATCAGTGAATATAGTGCGCATAACCAACGTGGAAATTTAACGATGGAAGTCAAACTTGATGAAACCTTTGATGATTCTAAGGTTGATTGGAAAGAAGTGTTGTTAGAAGCGGCTGAATCCAATGCAAGTGCCCGTATCCACCCTGTCCTTAAACGTCCTGATGAAAAAATGGTGACGGAGCAAGCTTTTGAAAATCCACGTTTTGTTGAAGATATGGTTCGCCTAGTAGCTGCAGATTTGTATGAGATGGAATTTGTAGAAAAATTTTATGTAGAATGCGTCAATGAAGAATCGATCCATTTGCATGATGCGGTAGCTTCCATCACTTACGACAAGATGTCGGACAAGTAAAGTTGGTTTCTTATGAAAAAGATATTCATCCTCTTGATTAGAGGATATCAAAAATTCATATCGCCTATGCTTGGACCTTCGTGCCGCTTTCATCCGACATGCTCGCAATACAGTCTCACTTCATTTGAGCGTTTTGGAGTATTCAAAGGTCTATATTTGAGTATTAAAAGGATATTAAAATGTCACCCCTTCCATCCTGGGGGATTCGATCCAGTGCCAGAAAAAAAGAAGAACCAGAATTCTCATTAAGAGTTCTGGTTCTTCTTGTTTGGTTTTTTTAATCGCTCTAACTGCCATAGTTTATTTTCAGCCTTTAATATATCTTGTTGAAATGAACCGATCAGGTCGAAGTGTGGATACTTTTCATTTTCATCAATCCATCCTGGTTTCAAACCGTACTTTTTTCCCCACTCAATCAGTTTTTGCCTATCACAACAACCAACCTTGGTAACGGTTGTCATACCAGGAAATTTCTCTGTTTTCCAGAAATGTGTGATGAAAGCGATTCTTCCTTCTTCCGCCTCTCTTTTCCATTCCCTCAGTTCATCTCGCTTTATTCCGAAAGCCATCTTTAATCCTCCATTGCTTTTTGGTAGGCTTCATGCCAATCGGGGAAATGTTTTTTTATAGAAATTGGTCTGAAATTCGATTTTTTAACACAAACATGTGAAGTGGTGCCTGAAACAGCAAGCTCCCCTTCTTCATTATAGACTTCATATCTGTAAACGACTCTAAATCCTGTATATTCCTGAATCACTGTTTTTACCGTAGCTGTTTGTCCATAACGTAACGGGCGCTTATACTTCACATCCAGGTCAGTTACAGGGGAAACTACACCTTCAGCTTCCATATCTGCATAGTTGAAGCCTAGATCCTCAATCAGGTTAGTTCTCCCGATCTCAAACCATACAAGATAATTAGCGTGATAAACGACTCCCATTTGGTCGGTTTCTTGATACCTTACTTTAACGTCAGTTTCATTTATTAGCATATAGGACTCTCCCTTTTTCATAATACACAGTCATTTTATCACAAAAGAAAAGAGCTGGAGATTATCCAGCTCTTATTGGTCGTGAAATTCATCTTTGATTTCTTCTCGCATACCGTCAATAGACTGACGTCTTCGATCATTTTTCTCTTTGATAGCTTGAGATTGTTCCTCATTAGACCGTTCAGCTGAATGCTCAGCTTCTTGGATATTTTCCAATGTGTTTTCAATGTTTTGTTGAAGCTTGTCCACATTGTCTGATCGATCATCAGGTTTAGCGTTTTTTCTAGGATAACCACGCATGTTCATCGACTCCTTCCAATCATTATCATGCTTATTATAGGGAAAAGTGAGAATATTATGCGTGTTTCTTAGGTTTGATGACTTCCATACGACGATCCAACTTTTCATAGATCTGTTCAATCGAACGAGGATCATTCAAAATTCTTTGTTTTTCTGATTCAAAAAGTGCTGTAAATGATTGTTGATTTCTTTTTCTCACGGTTGGTCGCTCCTTTTTTCTTAAAGGATGACCAACTTTTTGAAATATTATACTAATTTAATCCAATTGTTCTATCTTCTTTTCCATCTCTTCATAACTCATTGCCCCAGATTTCGGTGGCAGTTGCACGACTCCTTCAGTATTGATGAAGTGTGTAGTTGGGAGTGATAGTGCTTTGTATCGCAAACTGACTTCATTCGTCTCATCAAATAAAATTGGGAAAGTTAAATCGTATTCGCCGACAAATTTTACTGCGTCTTTCTTTGAAGTTTCTGAACCAGTTACATTTACGCCTACGATTGCAACTTCATCACCATATTTTTCATGGATGTCTTGCATATGTGGCATTTCAGCTCTACAAGGACCACACCAACTTGCCCAGAAGTTGAGTAAAACCTTTTTTCCTTTGAAATCATTAAGCTCCACTTGATCACCATCCATATTCGTCAACTGAAAATTAGGAGCAGCTTCTCCGATCTCAATCTTTTTATTAACATCTTCCATTCCTTCAGGTACAACAAAGACAGCGCCACTTTCAGAACCCTCTTCTTCCTGCTCTTGATCTCCGGCCATTACGTTGTATACGATAATACCACCAAGTGTTAATATGATTCCTAAAGCAATTAAACGTTTGAAAAGCATTAGACTTTCTCCTTCCCGAACTTCCACTCAGAAAATAATAAAATTAATGAGACTATTATCGCAAAGATTGTCCATTCAAAATATAACTGCAGTTCTTCAGTCGCCACGCGGAATATAACCCATACAATTAAAATCCATCTTAATAAACGGAAGAACATTATAAGTGTATATCTATTGAAGACAGCAAAATATACTAGAACACTAATATATATGAACCCTTCAATTAAAAATATGTACTCCTTTAATTGATTATAATCAATCAAAACATCAATACTTTTAATGAAAACCCCACTGGTTAATACAAGAATCAAATTATCTGTAAGAGGCAACCCATATTTTTTAGCATGAAAATAAGAATAAATTCCTGCCGATACTCCAGCAAGCAACATCCCCCATTCCCCACCGAAAAAATAAAGAATTACAATTGGGTTCTCCGCCAGGTCAGCAGGATGGTAAAAGAAATAGCTAAGTTTCCATACAATGAAGAATACGATCCATGCTTCCGTTATCAGGTCAAATGCCTGTTTGGGGGTTATGGACAACTGATGTCGTTTCGCTAAACCACTGGCCAAAAACCCTGATATTAAAATTGAAAAAATGATGATTAAATGAGGAATATAAATATTAAATGGGCCTAGTTGCCACATACCTAACATATTCTTAGCTCCAATAACTTAGATTTCATTTTTACTATAACAGAAATGATTAGATGCTAGTGAAAACTTGTCTTACAAATTGATGAACAGTGTTTTAAATATTTAGCTCTGTTAACATTCATTCACCTATAAGTGATTCGTTAGTATCAACAACAAACTTTGACAGAGCTAAATATATAAAGAAACTCTCCCTATGTAGTCTTTTCCTTCTGTTCAGTTCAAATACCTCCACACTCTACACTCACTAATTCAATATTTAAATTATAGAAAAAAAGAGCACTTGCCTCAGCAAGTGCTCTCCTTAATAAATTATATTGTTTGGAGTTTCTGGCGTAGTACCATTTGAAGGATACCACCGTGACGGTAGTAATCAACTTCCACATCACTATCAAAGCGTGCTACAACTTCGAATACAGTTTGTTTACCGTCTTCGTCAGTTGCAGTTACTTGTACTAGATCGTGAGGTTTAACGTCTTCTCCGATTTGTACGTCGAATGTTTCGCGTCCAGTCAATCCTAGTGATTCAATGCTGTCCTCTTGTTTGAACTGTAGAGGTAGAACACCCATCATTACTAAGTTTGAACGGTGGATACGCTCAAAGCTTTCAGCGATGACTGTTTTGATACCTAATAAGTCAGTACCTTTTGCAGCCCAGTCACGAGAGCTTCCCATACCATAATCTTGACCAGCTATAATACATAGATCCGTGTTGTCTTCTTTGTATTTCATAGCAGCGTCATAAATCGGCATGATTTCTTCAGTAGGCCAGTAAGTTGTGTACCCGCCTTCTTTACCTTGAGCAATTTCGTTACGGATACGGATGTTACCGAACGTACCTCTCATCATCACTTCGTGGTTACCACGACGAGAACCATATGAGTTGAAGTTACGTGGAGATACATCT
Source organism: Halalkalibacillus sediminis (assembly GCF_002844535.1). Taxonomy (NCBI): domain Bacteria; kingdom Bacillati; phylum Bacillota; class Bacilli; order Caryophanales; family Bacillaceae; genus Halalkalibacillus; species Halalkalibacillus sediminis. The sequence goes on along the minus strand of NZ_PJNH01000001.1, from coordinate 561,324 downwards.
TTATCCATCAAGTAACGACCTGCAGGCATATCCTTTGGAATAGCGCCGGCTGGTGAAATGTGGTCAGTCGTGACGGAGTCACCGAATTTACCGATTACACGCATACCATTCAATGCAGTAACTTCTTTCGGGTCTTTAGACATCTCTTCAAAGAATGGAGGGTTCTGAATATAAGTTGATTCGTCATCGAACTCATATAAAGGCTCATCAGTTGTTTCGATTTTATTCCACTCTTCGTTGTTGTTGAACACACCTTCGTATTCTTTACGGAAGATTTCAGGTGTTACAACTTTAGAGATTTCATCTTTGATCTCTTGAGATGAAGGCCAGATGTCTTTAAAGAATACATCATTTCCATCTTTATCTTTTCCAAGTGGTTCGTTATAGATATCAACATCCACTGTTCCAGCAAGTGCGTAAGCTACCACCAATGGAGGTGATGCCAAGTAGTTGGCACGAACTAGCGGGTGGATACGTCCTTCGAAGTTACGGTTTCCTGATAGTACGGATGATACTGTCAGATCGTTTTCAGCGATTGCTTCTTCGATTTCTGGAAGCAACGGACCTGAGTTACCAATACAAGTCGTACAACCATAACCAACTAAGTTAAATCCTAATTTGTTCAAGTAATCCATTAATCCAGCGGCTTCTAAATAGTTAGTAACTACTTTCGAACCTGGTGCTAATGAAGTTTTAACGTAATCAGGTACAGTTAATCCTTTTTCAACAGCATTTTTAGCTAATAGTCCAGCACCTAGCATTACGTGTGGATTTGAAGTATTTGTACATGACGTAATTGCAGCAATCGCAACCGCGCCAGTTTTCATTGTTGTTTGAGAACCGTTATTGAACTTAACGACAGCTTCTTTTTCTTTCTCTTTTTCTGTTAAGCCGAAACCTTGGTTACCTGCTGGTGCAGTAATCGCTTCGTTGAAAGATTTCTTCATTGCAGATAAAGGAATTAAGTCTTGTGGACGTTTTGGTCCTGACAAGTTTGGCTCAAGTTCTTCAAGATTGATTTCTACCAACTCAGAGAACTCTGGATCTTCTTGATCTGGTGTATAGAATAAATCATTCTTCTGTAGATATTCTTTAACCATTTCGACGTGCTCTTCAGAACGTCCTGTCAAGCGCATATATTCAAGAGATTCATTATCTACCGGGAAGAAACCACATGTAGCACCATATTCAGGAGCCATGTTAGAAATCGTCGCACGGTCAGCAAGTGGCATTTCTGTAAGTCCTGGTCCGAAGAACTCAACGAACTTACCTACCACGTTTTTCTGACGTAGTACTTGAGTAACTTTCAGTGCTAAGTCAGTAGCTGTTGTCGCTTCTGGGAAGCTACCTACTAATTTGACACCGATAACTTCTGGAGCTGGGAAGTAAGAAGGCTGACCTAGCATACCTGCTTCAGCTTCGATACCACCAACACCCCAACCAAGTACACCAAGACCGTTGATCATGGTCGTATGAGAGTCAGTACCAACTAGAGTATCTGGGAAAGCATCGTAAGTGCCTTCGTCGTTTTCAACTGCATGTACCACGTTCGCTAGGTACTCTAAGTTTACCTGGTGAACGATACCTGTTGCAGGTGGAACCGCTTGGTAGTTATTGAACGCTTTTTGTGCCCAATGTAGAAATTCATAACGCTCTTTATTACGTTCGAATTCCATTTCCATGTTTAGACGTAAAGCATCAGGAGTACCATATTTATCTACCTGTACAGAGTGGTCGATAACCAAGTCTACAGGTACTTCTGGATTAATAGATTCTGGAGTACCGCCCATATCAACCATAGCTTTTCTTAAAGAAGCTAAGTCTACTACTGCTGGAACCCCTGTGAAGTCTTGTAAGATTACTCTTGAAGGTTTGAAAGGAACGTCAGTGCTATCCCCTTGGCCCCACTTCGCTAATTTTTCAATGTGTTCATCTTTGATGACATGTCCGTCATGTTGACGTAAGACTGATTCTAAAAGCACACGGATAGAATAAGGTAAACGAGAAATTTTACCGATTCCCTGCTCTTCTAATGCTTTCAGGTGATAATAATTGTACGTTTTGCCATTTTGCTCAAACTGTTTCTTGGCGTTAAAAGCATTTTTAGCTGTCATTAGATTTACCCCCTCATGGAATATGTACGTTTATGTTTCTTCAAATTGTCGGTTTATACAGAAACATATACTATTTTCTGCCCTTATATATTTTATATGAAAAAGCCTTATAAGTAAAACGATTGAACGACTTTTTGCCATGAAATCTATTTATAAGGTTTCCATTATTGTTTTTATAGCTTGTTTCAAATCTCTTTCTTCCGAAATATCAATTGTACGAAAGTCCAGCAAGACAGATTCGTGATCAATACGTGAAACAATGGGTATATGCGCACTACGCAATTCAGTTGCCAATTTTTCTGCAATCTTATTCTTCACACGTAAAGATACACCGTAAGAATCAAGGACAACTTCTGGCAAAGTCCCTCCACCTACTTGCGACTGAAGTTCAACCGGAGTTACCTCCATATCTGTACTAGATGGTAGATCATTTAAGAATATTTCCACACGATTCTTGATTTGTGCTTGAGTCTGCAAAATATCACGCAATGTCGGAATCTCTTTTTTAGATGTTTCACTGTCTTTTAATGTTAATTTAAGTGTCTCTTCTAAGGCTGCATAACTCATCTTATCAATCCGGAGTACACGAGCTAACTGGTGTTTTTTCAATTGATCAATAAGGTGCTTTTTTCCTGCAATGATCCCCGCTTGTGGACCTCCCAGAAGTTTATCAGCACTAAACGAAACAAGATCCGCATGCTCCGCTACTTCTTTTACTAATGGTTCACTACCAATGCCGCAAGAAGTTAGGTCATAAAGCATACCACTACCGAGGTCTTCAAAATATAGAATTCCTTCACGTTTGGCTAAGGCAGACAATTCTTTTCGATCGACTTCTTCTGTGAAACCTATCATGTGAAAATTACTTGTATGGACTTTCATTAACATCTTCGTCTTATCACTGATTGCTTGCTCATAATCAGAAAGGTGCGTTTTATTTGTTGTACCTACTTCTCTTAAACTTGTGCCGCTCTCTTCCATGATCGATGAAACTCTGAAACTTCCACCAATCTCTACTAATTCTCCTCTAGATACGATTGCTTCATACCCTTTTGAAAAAGCTGATAAAACCATATATACACTAGCAGCGTTGTTATTCACGACGATCGCTGCTTCAGCACCAGTCAATTCACAAATATAATCCTCAACAAGACGATGTCTGGAACCTCGCTTCCCTCTCGACTGATCATATTCGAGAGTACTATAGTTGCGAGCGACATCTGTAACACGTGAGACTGCCTGCTCTGCAAGCCGTGCTCGACCTAAATTCGTATGTAAAACCGTCCCAGTGGCATTGATTACTCTTTTAAGATTTGGAGAAAAGTAATCATTCACTTTTACAATCACACGATCTGTGATTAAGCTCTCGAAATCATCAGTATTCAATTCATCACCAGTTTTTTTGATTAGTTCTTGGCGTAACTCGTCAACTACTTTTTGAACAGAGGACTTCAATAATTGCTGAGGTAAGTGTTGATCCTGGGCAAAAGTTGTCAATTTTTTTGAAGAGAGAATTTGATGAACGGGTGGAATTTTTCTTAAAGATTCACGACTCATGATTTCACCTCATGGAAAATGATAGGATTGAACACCATCTAGAAAATGAATCAATCATTATTATGGCGCGCATGTCTCCATGCACGCCTTTTTAAATTAAGATTCCATTTTTTTGATGATATCTTCTGATTCTGGGAATACTCCAGTATCCTTTTTAGAATATAGCTTATCTCCGTTGACGATCACTTCAAACGCTCCTCCACCTGAAGGAACCAATGTCATTTCAGTGATGTCATGGCGAAAATGTGAAAATAACTCATCTGCGAAACTCGCAGCTTTTGGTGCGTAGTTTCACTGCATGCAAAACTCGACAGAAACTTTATAACTCATAAAATTACCCCCTTATGTGTTTACACTCTTTAGAGTATTAAATAGTTTGTCAAATTTCAACTATTTTCAGTCATTTCATGTTATTCGATTGTTCGGTATAATGAAATTAGACATAAGGAGGTGACACCTTTGAATAGAGATAAAGATGAAATCATACGATTGACATCCCTTTCATCGAAAGCTGGTTGAGGATGCAAACTCGCTGCAAGCGAACTGACTCAAGTTTTGAGTCAAGTACAAACACATGAAAGAGACGAACAAGTACTTTTTAGTCAGAATACCTCAGATGACGCTGGAGTTTATCAACTGACAGATGACATCGCATTGGTTCAAAGTGTCGATTACTTCACGCCGATTGTCGATGACCCTTACCTTTTTGGTCAGATAGCCGCTTCTAATGCTGTCAGTGATATATATGCCATGGGTGCTGAAGTGAAGACTGCTTTAAATATTGTCGGATTCTCTGTAAAGAAATACGGCGCGGATATTTTATCGCAGATCCTTCAAGGAGCCGAAGACAAAATTCACGAGTCAGGCGGTTCAACTATTGGCGGACATTCGATTGACGACGATGAACCTAAATTCGGTTTATCAGTAACAGGTGTCGCTCACCCTGATCGCATTTACACGAATCAAGGGGCTAAAACTGGAGATGCCTTAGTCCTAACCAAACCGATTGGCATTGGCATCATCACGACGGCCATCAAGAAAGGTTTAGCAAGAGAAGAAACGGCCCAAGAAGCAATTGATTGGATGCTACAGCTTAATAAACGAGCTGCTGAACTTTTCAAAAAGTATCCAGTCCACGCAGTTACAGATGTGACTGGTTTCGGATTACTCGGACATGCTCTTGAGATCGCTGAAGGTAGTAATCAAACATTAACTATCCATTCAAAAGATGTTCCTGTCATAAAAGGCACTAGAGATTTATTAGCACAAGGCGCGGTCCCAGGAGGAACTAAAGAAAACCTCAAGTGGATCGAGTCTAAAGTGAACTTTGAAGATTCACTTACTGAAGAAGATCAATTATTACTTTCTGATGCTATAACTTCAGGAGGATTGTTACTATCAATGCCTCACGATCAAGCTGCTGAGTACATCAAAGAATTTGAATCTGTTAAGGGTTACCAAGCTTCGATAATAGGACAAGTAGAAGATAGGAAATCCCATGCTTTAAACATAAAATAGGCTCAATTCGTCTATTTTGATATCTAAATTATAAAAACTGAGCTTTGAACTGGTTAATAGTATTCCGTTCAAGGCTCAGTTTTGTTTTTGTCAAAATTCATGAAGAAAGCTTGCAGCCAAAGTGCATTTTATCCTCCATGGCTTTTTCTAGCTTTCTTATTTCAACCAATATCGCTTGGATTCTTCCCTTCTCGTATATCCCTCTTCATCCATTCGGTCTAATAACGGAATCAGATATTTTCTTGAAACGCCCAAATAATCCTTAGCATCACTGGTTTCAAATGATTCATCTGTATTATTTTTTAAACCTTGTATGGCTTGCAAATAATTATCTTTATGCAAATACAAGTTGTTATCAAGTTCTATTAGATCTTGGTTTCTTATTAAGTATTTAATAATTTCAGTACGAATCGTCTCATCTTTTTGAGCAAAGTATCGATCAATTGATTCGACCTTCAAGCCGTCCTTTTTAAGCTGATCTAGTCCTGTTTCTACCCTTTTAGCATATTCTTCTGGCACTTCAGGTTTGAAATTAGGTAAGGCCACATATTGACCATCACTTTTAAGAAAGTTTTCATCTAACAAGTAATCTATGATTGCAAGACTTGCATTCTTGGTCAATGATAAGCGCTGAACGACTTCAGACTTCGGTAATCCCGGACGCATCATGTATATTTTATGCGCTTCCGTTAATTGTTGTTGCAAATATTGTTTTCTCTGACCAATCCAGCTCACAGTGAAGTATTTTTCCTTCACCTCAACTATGCTTCCGTCGGTTTGAAGTTTCTCCAATAAAGATTTTAATTCATCAATAGGTAAGCTTAACTTTTCTTCTAAAGCTTTGATATCTGAGCCAGGTTGTTCTCGTAGTTCGTGAAGAAGAACTTCTTCAGGCGTGGCCTTCGATTCCTCCTCAATCTGCAAAGAAGTCTGTTTACCAAACCGATGTTTCTCAGCTGTCGGATTAACAATTTCTCCTCCACCGATGGTTTCCACAGGAGTCGCTCTTCTTAAAATGAACCGGTCCCCTCTGGAACAATAAATTTCTTCGTTTAGCTCAATTTGAGCGTAAAGCGTTTCTCTGGGTTCATTAAGGACATTCCTATCAAAAAATATGATTCTACCGTACGTTTCACTTGTACCTGTATGGAACTTGATAGGCGCCCTTTGTTTAATATCATTTTTTAAATGTGGGCTACTGTTTAATTTTACATCGATTCTGTTCGTAACTCTTTGGTTATCAACATCAGTTAACACATCACCACGTTCAATTTCTTTTACCTGAACCCCTTTTAGAGCTAGTGCCGTTCGGTTCCCTGCATAAGAACGTTCAACGGATTGATTGAATTGTTGTATATTCCTGACTTGTACCTTTTTTTGGCTAGGATAAAGAGTCAACTGATCATTCATCGATACAGTACCTTCAAAAACTGTTCCTCGAACGACCGTACCCACCCCGTGAACTTGAAATACTTGGTCGATCGGTAAACGGAATACACCGTTTGCAGATTTAGTCGGCAATTCATTGATTTTAGATAGTAAATATTCTTTCAACTCAAAAATACCACTCATTGAAAGTGAATCAACTTCAAAGAGTGGTGCGTCTTCAAAAATAGTGTCTTTCGTATTGCTCTTGATGTCCTCTCTTAGCAGTTCTTTCATTTCCGCTTCAACTTTGTCCATCTTAGTGGTAACAATGATACATTCACTGATCTCCAAATGTGTCAAAATCTCAAGATGTTCGATTGTTTGCGGCATGACCCCTTCATCACCAGCAATCACAAGTATGGTTATATCAATTCCAGCTACTCCTGCAATCATTTGACGTATGAATTTTTCATGCCCAGGGACGTCGATGATTGAAATTGAGTATTCATCATTATCGACTAATGGTGCATAACCTAACTCAATTGATATTTTGCGTTCCTTCTCTTCTTTCAATCGGTCCGTATCAATTCCAGTCAATGCTTTTGTTAATTCTGTTTTACCATGATCTATGTGTCCTGCCATACCGATCGTATAATATTTTTTGTCCATGATGTAACACCTGCCTAGCTAGGGAATGTCACTCGGAAAGTACTCCCTTTATCTTCGTTGTCTAGTATTTTAATTGTGGCGTCGTGATTACTTAATATTTGCTTTGTAACCATTAATCCAAGTCCACTACCATTCTTCTTTGTAGTAAAAAATGGCTCTCCCAATTTTTCTTTCATTTCATTTGGGACACCAGGACCCTCATCCACGACATCAACTATTAATGGGTTTGATTGTACAATATTAACTGCTATTGTTCCACTTTCCTCAGTAGCTTCAATAGCATTTTTGATCAGATTAATAAAAACCTGTTTTATTTGTGAACGATCGCATCGAAATTTTATCTGATCGTCTAGTGGTTCGAACTCAATTTGTATATCATTCATTCTTGCTTGAGAGCGCATCAATAGACAAATATCATTTAAAATAGCAACCATATTTTCATCTTCAAATTTCAAGTGTGAAGGTCTTGCGATATATAATAATTCAGAAGAAATTGTTTCAATTTTTTCAATTTCATCTTTCATTATTTTCAAATATGCCTCTTTTCCCTCGATTCCTGTCTCTAGTAATTGTAGAAAACCTTTCAGTGAAGTTAAAGGATTTCGAATCTCATGGGCAACTCCTGCAGCTAATTGTCCTGCTGAGGTTAGTTTTTCAGAACTGATCAATAGTTCCTGTGCCTTTTTCTGATCAGTGATATCTTGGGTGAGAGATATATAATAGTTTTCATTTGTATTTGAATCAATGATAATACCTGAGGATGACTGGACTGTGATAATTCGACCATCCTTACGAATCACCTTATGCTCGAGAGATCGACTGTCATAATTTAATCTTTTCATATGTTCAAAAATTAGTTGATGTTCTTCGCTGGGAATAAAATCTAAGACACTTTTATGCAGGAAATTCGAAGCATCATACCCAAATACCTGGTATGTCGAGGACGAAATATAAACAATCTTTAAATCTTCGTTTAGGACGGTAATCACTTGTTTGGATTGGGTATCTATCCACTGACAGGCAGCATACAACAAGCGTGAATACTTATCTTTCGCCAAAAAACGTTCCTCATCAATAAAAGCAGTTTTATTTCCCATTAAGTGCGAATCCTCCCGATAAAAATATTATTACTATAAACTATGTTAAAATTTTGTGAATTATCACAATTTCTATTTTATCCAAAAATTAGTCAAAAGTCCAAAACTAATTTATTACTTAATTCGACACTTGAGTTCCGACGTCATCCAATTTATAATTGTTAGTGTCCTATGGGGCTGGTTGCATCGCTGGTGCATGTCTCGGTCTTCAAAACCGTTTGGGAGGCGCGTGACGTCTCCGGTGGGTTCGATTCCCACACAGTCCCGCCAAATTTATAACAAGCGAAACGAGTGAATTGTATGTCAGATATAGTCAGCATACTATTGATCCTTTGGTCCTTCATCATGTTAGGTTTATTGACCATCGGTGGATATTTTATGTTTCGAAAATTTTTAAAAAAATTGCCTAAAGAAGATGGGAAGTCGATTATTGACTGGGAAGAGTATTATGTAGACCAGACCATTCATTTGTGGGGCGATGAAGAAAAACGACTTCTAAATGAATTAGTTGAGCCTGTTCCAGAATTATTCAGGGATGTGGCAAAACAAAAGATCGGAGCCAAAATTGGTGAACTTGCACTTGAAAGAAATAAGAAATCGATTGATTTGGACGTATTGATCGAAGGCTACATCTTAGCAACACCAAAACGTGATCATAAGTTTTTGATGAAACGATTGAACGAAAAAAACATAGATTTCACACCATATCAACACTTATTAGAAAAAGAGTAAGCATCTTGATGTATCTGAATCTCATCAAAAAGCTTACTCTTTTTTTATCGGAAGGGTAAACCAAAATTCGTTGATTGGTCCTCTTACCTCTAAACCGATATTTCCACCATGTTGTGCTACTATTTCGTGTGCTATAGCTAACCCTAAACCATTACCTTCTTGATAAATATCCGAGGAACGATTAGTCCGGTAAGAACGTTCAAACAGCTTCTCTTGATCCTTCTCATCAATAGCCATACTTTTTCCTGATACTGATAGCCTGTAATAACCATCAACTTTTTTACCTGTAATATAGATTGGGTTCGTGCCAATGTTATAACGAATGGCATTATCTATTAAATTATTGAACACTCGCTGAATTCCCTCTTCATTCAAAAATATCTCTGCAGCCTCGAGTGACACCGTTATATCAATGTTTTTTACATTCGATTGCCACTTCATCATATTGACAGATTGCTCAACAAGCGATTGTATGTCAACAAATTCTTTCCTGTTGAAAGACTGGTGGGTAGAATAATCAAGATCCTTCAGCTGATTCAATTGTTCTATCATTTGTTTCAATCGATCAGATTCAACAGTTAAACTATGAAACAAGCTTGGAGTACCTTCTAAATCACCTTTTTCCAAAGCCCTTAAATAACCATTCAGGTTGGTAACCGGCGTTCTGATTTCATGTGACAGATCAGAAATCATTTTTCTTCTCAAAGTATCATTTGATTCCAAGTCTCCTATCAAACGATTATATTGCTTAATCAGCTGCCCCACTTCATCATTGGAGTGATACTCTACTGGTTCAGGATAGTAACCTTCGTTAATCTTTTTTGTAGATTCGATTAATTTTCTGATTGGCGTAATTAATTTCTTAGTCAGATAATAGTGAATAAATGTTGTTACCAATATGAGTATGATACTGAAAAACAGTATATATTGGAGAAGAATGTTTTCAAACTCCTCTTGAGTTTGTTCACCAAGATTATTCATTCCGTCCACTAACATACATGCTGTATTATAAACTGCTATGCCGATCAGAATAATCACGAAGGTGATCGTAATGATATTTAAAATGCTTAGACGAAAGAGTAAACTAGTTCTTAATTTGTTAAGCATTTGTTTTATTTGGTACAAATTTATACCCCATTCCTCTAACTGTCTGAATTCGCTTGGGTTCAGAAGGAATAGTTTCAATCTTCTCTCTCAGTTTCTTGATATGAGCATCGATTGTTCTGTCATGGATCACTTGCTCCTGCGTAGGATATATGTGGTCAATCAGTTGATCACGCGAAAACACAACTTCCGGGTTTTGCATGAATAGATATAGTAAATTGAATTCGTGCTTAGTTAAATGGATTGGTCGGTCTTTATCCCACACCTCACCCTTTCGCACTTTGATACTTAGGCCGTCGAACGTAATCTTTTGGCAATATTGTCCGGTCCTTCTTAAAACGGCTTCTACATGAGCAATTAGTTCTTCTGGTTCAAACGGCTTTGTCAGATAATCATCTGCTCCTATACGTAAGCCATTAATCTTGTCTTCAACTTGAGCCTTGGCTGACAGCATAATGATAGAGATTTCTTGATCATTTCCTTCTTTCACCCATTTGCAAAACTCTTCTCCAGAAAGTTTTGGCAACATTAAGTCCAAGATGACCAGACAAGGTTGATGTTTCAGAAAAACCTCTTTCGCCTGTATCCCATCTTCAGCCTCAACCACATGATAATTATTTTTCTCCAAATATATCTTAATCAGCTGACGAATCATTTGATCGTCTTCTACAACTAATATGGTTTGTTTCATTAATTACACCTCAAACCCCATTATAATCAATAATGGGACTTAATTCATTTTTTCCAACTCTTGCACCATCATGTCATAATTCATGACACCTAACCTTTTGTACTGGATAATACCATTGGAGTCTATCATATATGAAGTAGGTACAGGAATGACCTGATAATCAGTAGCAACCTCCCCTTCATCAATTAACACGGGAAAAGTTAGACCGAAATCTTCTACAAAGTCTTCTACATCTTGCATACTACTTTCAGTATCAAACAAGTTCATTGCTAAAATAGTCACGTCGTGCTCCTCATAGAACTTCTGCATGTCAGGCATCTCAGCCCTGCAAGGAGGACACCAAGTACCCCAGAAGTTAAGCATGATTTTCTCTCCTCTGTAATCAGAAAGCTTCACGGTTTCCCCTTTTAAAGTCTCCACTTCAAAATCTGGAGCTTCACTACCGATATCAAGCCCGACATCAGCTTCTACTTCGCTGTCCTCTGAATCACTCTGGATAGTATAATCCTCTTTTTCAGTGTTACTTTGATTCACACTTTCATCATCAGATAAAAATAGATCAAATAACGCGTAACTAAGCATACCTACTAAAACTATTATAATAATCGTCTTCTTCAATTCATACACTCCCTAACCTAAATTTGAAAACCAGCTATCACCGACTAGGCGTAATAAAAAGTTAGATATCCTAGCCATCTGACCCGTAAATAATAGAACACCCATGAAAACCATGATAATTCCACCGATTTTCATGATTTTATTACTGTAACGAACGATCCACCTTGTAGATCCAATGAAAAATGTAAGAACTAGGAACGGTATTGCGAAACCGATGATATAAAACAAAGTATAAATGGTGCCCTGTGAAGGATTACTGGCAGCTATGACCAATATCGAGGCGAAGATCGGCCCGATACACGGGGTCCAACCAGCCGCAAAACCTAATCCTACAAAAAAGGTGCCTAAATATCCTGCAGGCTTACTTGTAAATCTGAATTTCTTTTCCTTATATAGTGTTGGGATATTTAACCATCCGGCTACAAACAGTCCCATCACGATGATGAAGATACCAGCTAACCTTTGAATAAATAATCCAGATTCTCCAACGAGAAGCGTTTGCATCCATCCACCTAGCAAAGATACACCTACCCCAATACTTAAGAATATGACAGATACTCCTGTTAGAAAGAAAATGGAATGAATAATCAATTTACTTCTTACTTTTGAGCTTCGATTTGTTTCGAGCTCTTTAACAGACATTCCAGTAATATATGATAAGTACGCTGGAAATAATGGCAAAGTACATGGAGAAAGGAAAGATAGTATTCCAGCACCTAAAGCTATCCAAATAGTTACATCTGTTTCCAAATCAATTCACTCCTTTTCTCTGAACCCCAAAAATGCTTACTATGGCAAATAACATAATACTCAATATAAACAAGGGTGAGATCATATAGTTGAAAATGGTTATGAACGGCAACGTAATTGAAATAATCAGTTGCCCTGCTCCCCAAATAAATACAATGAATAATATCTGTTGAAGCGGATTAAATCTATTTTGAACCACTAGGTAACCTAACAATGTAAAGAATAAAACAAATAAGTACTTCCAAGATAATGTGTTATTGAACCAAGTTACTTGCAGAAACTCATAAACGAATGAACTACCAATCATAATGACGGCAAGAGAGAGAATTGAATGAGTCGATATTTCTCTCTTCTTTTGATTAGAAATCCATAAATGAATAATTACCATTACCGTTGCAAGGTAAAGAGAAGCAGCATTGCTTGGATAGCTCAACACAGCAATCGGATCGCTTAAAAATAATTCAACTTTTAAAAGCACTTTGGCCAATTGGATATAGAGAACAAGCAAAATGATGGTGTTGGCTGATTCTTCCATAGCTTTCATACGAAACTTATGTTGTTCGTGCGATAAGATATAGAATAATAAGAAACCACCTGCAAAGCTGATAATCAAAGAAGTAATATGTAAGATGATGGTGGTAGACATGTTTGACCTTCCTTTTCATGATTGGTTTCATTTATCATATCTAAGTAATGTGAAAGTTTGATGAAAATAAAAAAATCCACAAGTGAGATTTCCACTTGCGGATCAATCCATCTATTTATTTTTCTGTTTAAATGATTATTTTTTCTCTCAGTTTTAAATACTTAACTAACATGGCAATGCGCCAGGTCACCAACATTCCGAGTGCTAGCAAGTAAAACATTCCACTAATTTCCCCTACTGAGATGTCTTGGCCTAGCACAGCTTTCAGAACTAATCTTGCTAGTAAAAGAAATACAAGTATGAACCCAAAGGCTTTAGATGGCTTAAGGTAAATCTTGTCCTCTTTCACTTCAAAATTAGAAGTTATAATTAAAAGAATGGAAAACGCAATGCCTACACTCATAGCTTCTGCTACCTGTAACCATGTTACTTGAAAGAAAGGGAACAAAAACATCAAAGAACCTGTGCTCATAAACAGTGGAGGTAATACAATTTTCTTTACACTTGCTGGCTTTTTAGCAGCACGCATACGTACAACTATCATGCCTGAAGCCATCACTACTGCTAAAACGCTCGCAAATATCGGAAATAACGGATGATCTAACACTACTCATTACACTCCCGACTCTTCAACTTCGTCACTCTTCTGATCTGTTGCAATAGACAATATTATTGTCATCGTTACACCCACAACAGCTAAATATACACCCAGGTCAAACAAAACTGCAGTAGCTAGGTGTTTTTCCCCGAATATCGGTAGCTGAAAATAACCATCAGCTTGACTTAGAAATTGTTGATCGAAGAAGATTGCTCCCACGCCTGACAAAGTTGCAATCAATAATCCAGTCACAAATACCAACCGGAAGTTAAGAGGCAAAATCCTCGTGATTCGCTCATACCCATAAGTCATATACATTAAAATAAATGCAGCAGCCGTCATCAATCCACCAATGAAACCTCCGCCTGGATTATTGTGGCCTGCAAAGAAAAGATAAACCGAAAATCCTAATAAAATAAATGCGATTAGTTGAGTTGTTGTCCTTAAAATTAAATCATTAGTACGTTTCATAGATAATCACCTTTATTAATTGATACTCTCATTGTAATATATCATTGATAAAATTGACACTGTTACCTTAAAAACCAGAGAATCCAAAGAAGTTAGCTAAATAAGCTGTAAGAATTCGTAACCAATCAAAGAATAATGCAACCCCAAGTACGATTAAAACGTACCCGCCAATATGCACGATCTTTTGAGCGTTCTTTTTCAACCAGTTCATTTTTCCAATAAAGAATGACATGATGAAGAATGGTATCGAGAAGCCTAAAGAATAAGCTGACATCAAGAGTACACCTGATTCAGGGTTTGTATAGGCTAGAGCGATAACAGCAGCTAGAATCGGCCCTGTACAAGGTGTCCAGCTCATGGAAAACGCCATTCCAATCAATAATGTCCCTACATATCCAGCAGGACGGTTCTTAATCGTCACTTTTCTTTCTTTCATGAGGAATTCGAAATTAAAGACTCCAATCATGACGAACCCGAAGAATATAATTAAGATTGCACCAATTTGACGAATCATATCTCGATATTGCAAGAATAGATCCCCGATAAAATAGCCTGAAAATCCAATCATGATAAAAATAGAAGAAAATCCAATTAAGAAAAATAAAGTATGTAGCATACTCCTCTTTCTAAGCATTGCATTTTCCGTTTTCAGTTCTTCTACACTCATACCAGTGATATAAGATAAGAACACTGGATAAAGTGGCAGCACACATGGTGATATGAAGGATAAAAACCCTGCACCAAAGGCTAAAAATATATTCACATCCATTTAAATCTCTCCTAACCTTCGAACCTAACTATCCTTATCCTAACAAAGTTTGTTTTCTATGAAAGAATCAAAGCTTGACGTTTATGTGAAAATGTATACTTAATTAATGAAAAAGAGGTAAACAACATGTATTGTTTACCCCTTTAGTATATTACTTTTTCTTTTTATTAGAATCCATTTGCTGATTCATAGAACGCATCATTTGATTAATTTTCTTCTGCGATGGTTTCTGACCCATCTGCATCATCATCGTGCGTAACATTTGCTCATTGATTGGTGGGTTTTTCTGTAAGTAACTCATCATCGTTTTACGTGCGATTAAGAAACCTAATAACAAACCAACGACCAATGCAGCAATGGCAATCAATACGACCCAAAGTGTGCCCATTGGTATATTTCCTCCTTATCGTTATCTCTAGTAGTTAAGTATAGTAGAACGGACGGTCGATGACAATAGTATTTATAATTGATAGAGCTTATTTTTTGATAAAGGAAGCATCCAACCGTAATCCTGGGAAGTAAAATTGACAACAAATATATGCGGATGAAGTGATTTTATATATTTAAAAAACCACTCATCCGCCTCTAATATAGATGGAGCATATACGTCCATCGAATAATCATTCATGACAATCTTCACTTCTTGTCCTACAGAGTTCATTATAATAACCTGTTTTCCAATGTCAACCGACATTTCTTCAGGAAAATGTGCATTCAAAAGACGATAAACGTCTATCAATTTCACTTGATCCAATACAAGCTCACGTTGTTGCTGGAACACTGTCGATTGACTATCGGAGTTTAAGAATCGGTATAATAAATCAATTTTAAAGTAGAAATATTCTGCATAAGACTGACGAAAAAGAAACAACGAATACTGGTACATAATATACCCTCCTTTGGGCATATTCTAGCAAGTCCAGTACTAGAAAATTGTCAGTTCTTATTCATAAGTGAATACTATTTTTGTCTAAGTTTTACGAAATCACTCGAAATTATTTAGATATTAAATTTTTTGCACGTTTCACTACTTCATCTACATTGAACCCGTACTCTTCCATTACTTTATTGCCAGGTGCAGATGCCCCGAATGTTGGAATTCCTAATACGTCACCGTCGATTCCTGTATAACGCTCCCAACCGAATGGTGAAGCCATTTCGACTGCTAGACGGTTTTTAACTGCTTTTGGAAGAACTTCTTCTTTATATTCATCCGTTTGTAGTTCGAAACGATCCCAAGAAGGCATACTTACAACAGAAGCGTGAATTCCTTCTTCAGATAATTTATCTGCTGCTTTCATAACTAACTGTACTTCTGAGCCTGAAGCTAGTAACAATAAGTCTGGAGTTTCTTTATCTGCTTCTTTTAATACATATGCACCTTTTTCTACCCCTTCTTCAGCTATTTGATCTGTTTTAGGTAGAACAGGTAGTCCTTGTCTTGTTAAGACGAGAGCTGTCGGTTGGTCTTCTGATTTTAAAGAAAGTTTCCAAGCAGCTTTCGTTTCATTAGCATCCGCCGGACGGATTAATGATAGTCCAGGCATTGCACGTAAAGAAGGAAGCTGTTCAATTGGCTCGTGTGTTGGGCCATCTTCACCGACTGCAATTGAATCATGTGTAAATACATAAGTCACAGGCGTTTGCATAAGAGATGACAAACGAAGTGCCGGACGCAAGTAATCACTGAATACGAAGAAAGTACCACCATATACTTTAAGTCCACCATGTAGAGCCATACCGTTCATCGCACAAGCCATAGCGAATTCACGTACACCAAACCATACATTTCTACCACTGTAGTCCGGATATTTGAAGTCTTCTTCTTCTTTAATCGCTGTCTTGTTCGATCCAGCAAGGTCAGCACTACCGCCGAATAAATTAGGAATTTGTTTAGATAGAGCGTTTAACACTTCACCAGAAGCTGCACGTGTTGCTAATGCATCTGAATTCTCGTCATATGACGGCAATACAGCATCCCAATTTGCAGGAAGTTGCCCACTCAATGCTTGTTCAAATTCTTCTGCAAGTTCTGGATAATGTTGTTTATACTCTTCAACAAGTGCTTTCCACTCTTTCTCAACGTTTTGTCCGCGAGTTTTCACTTTTGAATCGAAGTCTTTTTGAACTTCTTCTGGTACATGGAATGGTTCATGAGTCCACTTGTAATGTTCCTTGGCAAGTTTCATTTCATCTTCACCAAGAGGAGCACCGTGCGCGTCAGATTTTCCTGACTTGTTTGGAGAACCATAACCAATAACGGTTTTTACTTCGATCATTGTCGGTTGCTCGGTGTTCGCCTTCGCGTCTACCAATGCTTTTTCAATCGCTTCAGTATCGTTACCATCTTCTACTCGGATGACTTGCCAACCATAGGCACGATAACGGTCCTCTACACTCTCAGAGAACGATCGATCTAAATCACCGTCGAGAGAAATATCATTTGAATCATACATTACAATCAGTTTTCCAAGCTTTAGATGACCTGCAAGTGAAGCTGATTCTTGAGAAACACCTTCCATTAAGTCACCATCACCACAGATGCTATAAGTGTAATGATCAACTACATTATAGTTATCCTTGTTGAACTTACCAGCCATGAAGCGTTCAGCCATAGCCATTCCTGTTGCCATTGCTAAACCTTGTCCAAGCGGGCCAGTTGTGGCTTCTACACCATCAGTATGTCCTACTTCTGGGTGTCCGGGTGTTTTTGAACCCCATTGACGAAAGTTTTTCAAATCATCCATTGATACATTATAGCCAGATAAATGCAGTAATGAATAAAGAAGCATCGATCCATGCCCTGCTGATAAAACAAAACGGTCTCGGTTGAACCATGAAGAATTTTTAGGATTGTGGTTCATGATTTTACTCCAAAGAGTATAAGCCATTGGAGCTGCCCCCATCGGCATACCAGGATGACCTGAACTTGCTTTTTCTACTGCATCGATCGTTAATGTACGGATTGTATTAATCGATAGTTGTTCTACTGAATTACTCATTGATTAGTCTCCTTCCTTCTTTCGACAAAACTCTTTTTTATCATTCATTATTAAGTTAATTCCGATACATTTTTCTATAACCCTTCATGTATCTTCAAAAACTCCTCTTAAAGTATAACAAAAAAGCATACAGAATATCTGCATGCAACTAATGTTTTTTGTCATTTTCTTTTTCTTGTTTCAGCTTTTCAGGTGTTACATCTGTACCTTCAGGATCAACGACCTTTACTGACTTCAACTGGTTGCGGAATGAACTCCTTAAGGACTGAAGATATTCTTCGCGAAGATTCTTCTGTTCCTCACGCTCTTTGTCTGTCAGGCCTTCTTTTTTTGATTTATTGGCTAGCGCATTTATACGTTCAATTTTACCTTCTGATAACATAAAAATATTCACCCTTTCTATCCTTGGACTATTGTATCGTTTCAGTAGACGAATCTCAAGAAATTCAACATTTACTACGAACGAATGTTTGCTTTTGTATTTATAGATTGCTATAATTAGTATATTCAGAGTACGTGCAACTTGATTGTCGAATTAAAATTTGGGGTGAAACGATGAAAAAACTATCGAAAAGACAAAAGCAGATATTCGAATTTATCAATGATGAAGTAAAAGCCAAAGGATATCCACCTTCAGTTAGAGAAATCGCTGAAGCAGTTGGACTAGCTTCTAGTTCTACTGTCCATGGACACCTAGCACGTTTGGAAGAAAAGGGATTCATCAGACGGGACCCTACGAAGCCTAGAGCCATCGAAATCATGTACGATGATGGAGAAGCCGTTCATGAACGTGAAGCGATCTACGCTCCCCTAATTGGTAAAGTAACCGCGGGTGAACCAATTACAGCATTCGAAAATGTTGAAGAGTATCTTCCAATTCCAAACACTATTTCTGCTACTGAAGAAGATATTTTCGTGTTGACTGTACAGGGTGAAAGTATGATTGAAGCGGGTATCCATGATCAGGACTTAGTTATCGTAAGGAAACAAGCCACCGCTAATAACGGTGAAATCGTGGTCGCGATGACGGAAGAAGACGAAGCGACAGTGAAGCGTTTCTTCAAAGATGAAGACCGCTATCGATTAGAACCTGAAAATTCAACGATGGAACCTATCTTTTTAGATCGAGTCACGATCCTTGGTAAAGTCGTTGGCTTATTCAGAAATGTTCATTAGGAATATCAAAAGCTTGTAAGAGTAATTTCTTACAAGCTTTTTTTGTGTCCATTTAAGTTATAATTTTTACTAAGCGAAATGCCCGCCAATTTTCTTCGAGCGATCGACTGCAATACCACCAGAAGTGTAACTGCTGGCCCGCAAAATCGATGTAGCTCCATGCTTATCTTTTATTGCATCCATTACGCGGCCAATCTCGTCTTGTTTCCCACGGTCGTCAAAGAGTGCTAATTGAGTCGCAACGTCATCTTCCAAGTTAGTTAACGTCGCTGAAGCGCGGCGGATTTTACTTCTTCCATCATAGAAGCGATGGAACAAAGTCAAGCATACTTCATACATATCCATCGTTACGTTAGTAGGCGTATCAACTGACGTCGATCGACTGAAACCTCCCCCTACTTCTGAAGAATAACCAATCGACAGATGGATGGTCCGCCCGGCATAACCTCCTCTTCTCGCGCGCTTACATGCTTCTTCACACAAATCTAACAAACAGGCATAAATCTCTTCTTTTTCATAATCCCTAAGTAACGTAATACCATTACCGAAACCTTTTTGCTCGGTTTTGGTGAAATTTCCGGTGACTGGACTGAGATCAATTCCCCAGGCATGCCAATAAAGTTGTTCACCCATAATCCCGAACCTTTTTTGAAGATGCTTCAGTGGGTGCTTCGCCAGTTGACCAAGCGTCATGATCCCCATCTTGTTCAAGTTGCGCATCATTCGGCTACCAATTCCCCATATCTTTTCAACCGGAACCGGCCATAACAAACGTTCAACATCTTCATACCTACATTCCGCTATGCCGTCAGCTGCTTTCTTCGAATGAATATCCATCACGACTTTCGCAAGAAACTTATTGTCACCTATACCTAGGACACATTCAATGCCGAATTGATCCCGGATACGATTTTGAATCATATACGCAATTTCGTAAGGAGAACCATACAACCTACGAAGCCCATCAATCGTCACCCACAGTTCGTCAACTGAGTATACGTGAATCGCTTCTTTCGGAACGAGTGTCATCATCAGACGCGTGATTTCAAGCGACATTTCTACATAATCACCCATGTGAGCATTAGCGATGACAAGCTCAGGATCATGCATCGGCAACTCGAAGAAACGACTAACGTTACTGATACCGTGTTTCTTTTTTAAACGAGGTGAAGCCGCCAGCACAATACTACCTGGACGATCAGGATCACCGACTACTGCAAGTAAAGCCTGTTGCGGATCCAACCCTCTCTTTACGCACTCCACACTAGCGTAAAATGACCGCATATCAATGCATAAAACATCATGTCGAGGATAGCCAGAATAGTCCACTTTCAAAACTCCTTGTTGAAAAACTTTAATAAGAACATTTGTTCGTATTATATCACGGAGCTTAAAAATTTAGAAGTGGAAATTTAAGCTAATAGTCAAGTGAACATAAAAATTCCTCCTTCGTTGCAGACAAAGGAGGAAGTAACTCACCATATTCTTTTCGCTTTTTCTAATGCATTCAAGCTAATTAAATTTTTCTGCATTTGTGTAGGACAAATTCTATTATGTTTATTGATTTTCTCATTAATAACTACTACATCTTGTTCAGTTTCGCAAAAATGGACTAGTTCGGAAATTTCCTTTTGTAACTTAAGCCAAGGAGGGAGATAACCAGCATCCTTTGCTATTTTCTGAAAGTGTTGATATGTATCCATTTCTAAATAATCTTTAGACAGTGGTTCACCTTTTTCCTTTATACTATCTTTTTCTCCAGCTCCCTCTAAAATATCTCCTATTAAATCGTTGTACTTTCTATCCATTAAGGCACCTCCTGTCTATAAAAAAACCTAATTTGTAGAGCAATTTAATCCTTAATTAGATTATTCCACTTCTTCAACTTTTTTAGTGACCCTTTGAGGGATAGTAGAGTCTTCTTGTCCGGTTGATTTATCATAAGTTACAATCACCTTATCCTCCACCATTACACTCTTATATTCTTCATTAGTAACTTGGTAATAAACAAGATCTTTATCATTCTCTAACAACTCATTTATTACCACGTCTTTGTTTTCATCTAACACCTTTGTATTATTTATATCCTCTTCCGGGATGAATAAGATTTGATTTTTTTCGTTAAATTCCCTCTTATTTAAAACATACCCAACCTCTTCTACAATTTCGGGGTCAGGATACATACCAGTTTTGCAACTGACTAATAAGATTGCTATTAAAACTACAATAGAAATTTTCCTGAACATAATGATCCCTTTACTCGAATATTTCACAATTCTGACATCACTTGTTTGCTTTATCGTTATCCAATAGTAGCGTTTTTGAATCTTTAAGTTCTAATTTACTAGTGTTTTTATTAATAAATTCATCTGCTTTTAATTCTTTTGTTTTTTCTTTTACATCTAAGATTAATTTTTCTTCTGTGCCTCTTATAATTTGTTCCATCTCTTGATAAGAGCTATCTGTAGATTCCAATTTAATTTTTAATTCATGTATTTCTTTACGCAAACGAGCTTTAACACTTTCATTAGTTGTTTGTGCTAATTGACCTTCTTTTTCTGCAATTTCATCATTGTATACTTTTTCCTTATTTAATTGACTTTCTTTAATCATTTTCTTGATACGGTATATAACTATTTGTACAATCTCTTCAGCATATCTAATTAATAATTTTAAAATAAATGGCCATGCGGTTTTAATAAACCAACTAGCTATTATTTTCTTCATAAAGCACACCTCCATAATAAACATTATTCGACAACTAACAAGAAAATCCTTCAAAAAATTCGGTAGATTTATGGGTGCTCTATTCTAAGCTATATATTTCAAAAAACAAAAACCCTTTGAACCATTACAGCTCAAAGGATCTAATTTATTAGTAACTACTTAAATACTGTTCGCGCTCCCAAGGGTGTACTTGCGTACGGAACATGTTAAAGGTGAATCAACACAAATCAAAAGAGGTCAAAAGACTGGTATATTAACGTTTTTAAAATTAATTAATTCAAACTAGGTAAAATGATTTCAACTTTCATGGGTGTTTTATGGGTGTAATCATGGGTGCGATAATATCAATCATGTCCTACAAAAGATAAAAACCCTTTGAACCGTTATGGATCAAAGGGTTTAGTATATTAATAACTACTCAAATACTGTTCGCGCTCCCAAGGGTGTACTTGTGTACGGAACATATCCCATTCAATCTCTTTTGATTCAAGGAAGTGTTCTAACAAGTGCTCACCTAGAGCTTCTTTGATAACTTCATCTTCGTTCAATTTCACTAGCGCATCATATAGAGTGGCTGGTAGATCTTGAACTCCGTTTTCTTCACGTTCTTTCTTGTTCATTACATAGATGTTGCGGTCAACTGGTTCAGGAGCTTCCATTTTGTTGCGTACACCATCTAGTCCTGCTGCTAATAAAACAGATAGAGCCATGTATGGGTTCGCTGAAGGGTCAACACTACGAGCCTCGATACGAGTACTCATACCACGTGCTGCTGGTACACGTACTAGTGGGCTACGGTTTTGACCAGACCAAGCTACATAACAAGGCGCTTCATAACCTGGTACTAAACGCTTGTAAGAGTTAACAGTCGGGTTTGTTACAGCAGTGAAGTTAACAGCGTGCTTGATGATTCCAGCTGTGAACTGATAAGCTACTTTACTAAGCTCTTGTTCTCCTTTTGGATCATAGAACGCGTTACCTTTTTTATCGAATAAAGACATGTTCGCGTGCATACCTGAACCGTTCACACCGAATAATGGTTTCGGCATGAATGTTGCATGTAGGCCGTGCTTACGAGCAATCGTTTTTACAACTAATTTAAACGTCTGGATATCATCTGCGTGCTTAACAGCATCAGAATATTTGAAGTCGATTTCGTGCTGACCAGGAGCTACCTCGTGGTGAGAAGCTTCGATTTCAAAGCCCATTTCTTCTAACTCAAGTACGATATCACGGCGGCAATTTTCACCTAAATCAGTAGGTGCTAAGTCGAAATAACCACCTTTATCATTCAATTCCATTGTTGGATCTCCAGCTTCGTTCAACTTGAATAAGAAGAACTCTGGCTCAGTACCAATATTGAAAGCAGTGAAACCTAATTTCTCCATCTCTTCTAAGTTTCGCTTCAAGTTATAACGAGGGCAACCTTTGAAAGGTGAACCATCGGGATTATATATGTCACAAATGAAACGAGCGACTTTCCCTTTATCTGAAGTCCATGGGAAAACCACAAAAGTATCTAAATCTGGATGTAGAAGCATGTCTGACTCTTCAATTCTTACAAAACCTTCAATCGAAGAACCATCAAATGTCATTTTGTTATCCAATGCTTTATCAAGTTGGCTCAATGGAATTTCTACGTTTTTAATAGTTCCTAATAAATCAGTAAACTGTAAACGGATGAATCGTACATTTTCCTCTTCAAGTCTCTTGTAAATATCTTTTTTCGTAATCTTTGACAAAATGTTTCCTCCTAAAAGTTTTTATTCCATATATTAATGGTAGAACCTCGAAAGGTCCCCCTGTATCATGGACGATTTACTACCATAACCAGCCTCGATCAATTCTTTACGAAGCAAATTATGCAATTCTTTCTCAGTAAGATCCCGTTTTTCAGATGGTTGTTTTTCCTCAACACTTTTCTGGGCAACTTGCGGATCTTCCAATTTCATTCTAAGTACTTGTTTAATTCCTGCTAAATTTACACCTTGATCAATCAATTCCTTGATTTCAAGCAATCGGTCCACGTCATAAAAAGAAAACAAACGACGGTTCCCATCTGATCGCTTAGGCATCACTAAACCTTTTTCTTCATAATATCGAATTTGGCGAGCAGTCAATTCTGTAAGCTCGGTAACGATACTAATAGGAAATAATGGCATTGACTTTCGATCATTCAGTTGCATACCAACACCTCCAAGATAAAACTATTATATACAGTGTTATTATAAATGTCAACTGATGTCAGGAAAGTTTACATGAAAATATAAAAAAATAACCTAGACATACGTCTAAGTTACTTTTCCCCTGTTTGAATTTTTAAAACGCCTTTAGTGATGGCTAATTTTACATGCTCATAAGTTAGTCCACCTTGAACATAGAGAGTATATGGCTGTCTAATCGGACCGTCAGCTGTTAATTCAAGACTTGCCCCTTGAATGAAAGTCCCGGCAGCCATGATTACGTCATGGTCGTACCCTGGCATATAACTGGCATGTGGAGTTACATGAGAGTTGATTGGCGATTGTTGTTGGATTTCTTGTGCAAAGGTGATCATCTCTTCTTTCGTTGAAAACGTTACAGATTGAATCAGATCGGTCCTCGAATCATTTGGTCCGGGAGTAGTCGTATAACCTTCTGAAGAGAGTAGAGTAGCTGTATACATGGCACCTTTTAATGCCTCTCCCACAACATGGGGCGCCAGAAAGAAGCCTTGGTACATTTCTTGAAGACTATAAAGACTTGCGCCTGTCTCTTTACCTAGTCCAGGTGCCACTAACCAGTTTGCGCACTTTTCAATCAAATGATTTTTACCTACTATGTATCCTCCGGTTTTTGCTAAGCCTCCGCCTGGATTTTTTATTAATGATCCTGCGATGAGATCGGCACCTGCTTCGGTGGGTTCTTCTAGCTCAACAAATTCCCCGTAACAATTGTCTACAAAAACAATTATGTCGGATCTTATTCCCTTCACAAAACGGATCACGTCTCTTATTTCTTTGATCGAGAATGATGGACGATCTGCATAGCCTTTTGATCGTTGGATGGCTATCATTCTAGTTTTTGGTGTAATTGCAGCTTTAATAGCTTCATAATCCATATGACCATCTTCAGTCAATGCAACTTCGCTGTATTCGATTTGATAATCCCGTAATGATCCATCATTCTTTTCTTTAATGCCAATGACATTTTCTAAAGTATCGTAAGGTCTTCCTGTAATGGATACTAGTTCGTCTCCTGGCCGAAGCACACCAAATAAAGCAGTGGTGATCGCATGTGTACCAGAAACAATCTGAGGACGCACCAAGGCATCCTCAGAATTAAATACTTCAGCATAGAGCCGTTCTAATTGTTCACGACCTGAATCATCATATCCGTATCCAGTCGAGGGACTGAAATGGAAGTCACTGATTTGTAGTTTTTGAAAAGCATTTAGCACTTTCTCTTGATTAGCTGTTACAATACTTTGGATGTTTTTCAATTGTTGATTCATTTTATTTTCTGTTTCATTTATTTTATTCAGTATTTGGTTATTCATTATTTTTGTTCACTCTCTTTGTCAGTTGGTGGTAAAGTGGCGAGGTAGGATTCACAAACCCTGATACCTCGTATTCTTGTGTGTCCTCATTGAATGACCTTTCACTCAAAATCGTCTGTTCTTTTATTCGGTGGAGCAACTTACCCTCATCTGCGGCAACCTCGACTTTGTACTTTTCCCATTCTTGCTTAACAACTTGTTCAATATATTCTTTCAACCGATGAATATCACTTTTAGCTTTTGCAGTCATCAAGATATTAGGCTTTGAATAAGGGAAAAATTCATCTTTCAATAAGTCAGACTTATTATAAACAGTTAGAGTAGGGATGTGATCGGCCTCCAGCTCTTCAAGGATTTTTCGCACAGTCTTCTCTTGTTCAATCGCTTTTGGATCTGAACTATCTACGACTAATAAAATGAAATCTGACTGAGTTACTTCCTCCAATGTTGATCGGAAAGCTGCGATCAAAGTAGTAGGTAATTGTTGTATGAACCCTACAGTATCGGAAACGATAGCCTGGAACCCACTAGGTAGATCTACTTTCCTCGTTAATGGATCCAGTGTGGCGAATAGCTTGTCCTCTTCCAACGAAACTTCATTAGTTAATTGATTGAACAGAGTAGATTTTCCTGCGTTCGTATACCCGACGATCGAAATTTGGAAGGCTGATTGATGCTTCCTTCTTTCCCGATATTGATTTCTTTGATTGACCACTTGATCTAATGATTGTTTGATATCAGTAATACGGCGTTGAATATGGCGTCGATCTGTTTCCAGTTTGGTTTCACCTGGACCTCTCGTACCTATTCCACCACCTAGACGGGACAAAGCTTCACCCTGCCCAGATAAACGAGGTAATAAGTACTGTAGCTGTGCTAATTCAACTTGCAATTTACCCTCTTTTGTTCGAGCCCTCATGGCGAAGATATCTAAAATCAACTGTGTTCGGTCAATTAATTTCACATTCCATTTGTTAGATAAATTCCTTGATTGCGAAGGCGTCAATTCACTATTCATGATAATCAGTTCGATCTCGTGCTCTTCAATGTATTCCTTTATTTCCTCTACCTTTCCTGTACCTAGGAAAAGTGAAGGATGCATTCTGTCACGTTTTTGGATAAAAACTTCTTCAATTTCCGCATCCACTGTTTCAGCAAGTGCACGGAGCTCTTCCATCGAAGTTCTAAATTGCTCATCAGAATCTTGTTGTAGTTGGCAGCCAACTAATATCGCTTGTTCTTCCATAGATAGTCTCCTTGAAATGAATTTATAAAATTATTATATCCCTAATGAAGGTGTACTTAAACCGTTTTGCCAAAAGAAAAGAGCCTGCACGAAAGTGTGCAAGCTCACATAAGGAATCATCTATCAATTATGATTCCAGATCAATGTTTCTGACAGGTGCAAATGTGGATATCGCATGTTTAAAGATTAATTGCTGTTTTCCGTCGGTTTCCAATAAAATCGTAAAATTATCGAATGATTTAATGATTCCACGTAACTGAAACCCATTTGTTAGGAATACAGTCAATTGAATCTTTTCCTTACGAAGAGTATTAAGATACGTATCCTGCACATTTGTCGCGTTTGCCATTTTTGTTTCCTCCTCTTTCTATCTGTTACTGATTACTATTCTCCAAACTCTTTAACATTCCTTCTAAATCTGAAAAAATTGTTGAAAAATCTTTCCTGTAATTTTCAGGGTCGATGTTATACCAATGCACGTCTGGGAGCTTGTTCCGATAGTAAGTCAGCTGTCTTTTCGCAAAACGTCTCGTATTCCTTTGTACCAGACGGATCGCTTCGTCTAGTTCATATTCCCCGTCAAAATAAGGAATAAACTCTTTATACCCAATAGCCTGCATACCTTGAGCATCTTTTCCGTACTTCTTATAAACGCTTTCAACTTCTGCTAATAATCCTGAATCCATCATGTCCTTTACACGGTTATTGATTCGATCGTAAAGGGTTTCTCGCTCAATCTCTAACCCAATGATAATTGGGCGAAACGGGGAGTGAGCTTCCTGATTCTCTTCAATCGAGGTCATGGTTTGCCCGCTTCTTTCATAGACTTCCAACGCACGGATGACTCGTCGGATATTATGAGGGTGTATTTTCTCAGCATAGTCCGGATCGATCGATTTCAATTTTTCAAAATAAGGTTCAATTCCATTTTGCTCTACATGATCTAGCATTTCCTTTTCAAATGAATCGTCTCGTTTAGAGTCAGAAAAGGTGAAATCAAAGAGGGCTGAATGTATATAAAATCCGGTGCCTCCGACGACGATGGGTAGCTTGTTCCTTCCAACGATGTCTTCTACTTTTTCTTTTAAATCCTTTTTGAAATCCGCAGCAGAGTATGACTCACTGGGATCTAGAAAATCCAATAAATGATGCGGTACACCATCCATCTCTTCTTCTGTCACTTTGGCCGTTCCGATATCGAACTCTTTATAGATCTGCATGGAGTCCCCGTTGATGACTTCACCGTCGAATTTTTTGGCTAGTTCGATTCCTAGCGCGGACTTCCCGACAGCAGTTGGACCTATGATACTTACGACAATTGGCTTCATATTTGTAACCACCTAATTTACATGATGCGTTTAAACATTTTTTGAAGTTCATACTCACTAAAATGAATGACAATCGGACGGCCGTGTGGGCACGTAAAAGGATCTGTGCAAGTTTGTAATTCTTTTAGAAGATAGTCCATTTCTTGATGGTTCAAATAGTGATTGGCCTTGATCGATCTTTTACAAGACATTAAAATCGCCGCTTCTTCTCTAATTTTATCTACAGAAATCGTTTGGTCCGTAATCAACTCATCTACCATATCTCTGATGATGGACTCTTCTTCCCCGTTCGGAAACCAACTTGGGTGAGACCTCACAATGTAGCTTTGGTCACCGAAAGGCTCGAGAAACAGTCCGACATCCTCTAATTGTTCCCTGTTCTCTTCAATCGCTATAACTTCTCGAGCTGTAAACTCGAATGTTATAGGCACTGATAACTCCTGCGTTTCACGTTCAGGATTACCTAATTTCTCTTTGTAATACTCGTATTTGATTCGTTCTTGTGCAGCGTGCTGATCAATCATATATAACCCTTCATCATTTTGAGCTAAAATATACGTGCCGTGTAACTGACCGATAGGGTAAAGTGTAGGCATCCGCTTATATGATTCGTGATCTTCAACCTCGCTTGTTTGAAATGGATTAGGAGCAACCGATTGTTGATGCTCCTCTTCTCCTTTATCAAAATCGAGCGTTTCTCGAATATGTGGTTGATTGTTCTGCACTGGGGAATCAAAACTGTCTGATGAGAATGTTTGATCATTTACCTGCTTCTTTGGTGCTTGTAAATCAAACGATAGCTCTGTTTGAGTAGACGGTTGCTTTTCTTTTTTCTGACCAGAAGGAATCAAGCGTTGACCGTGTAACAGCTGATATACTGCGTCCTTGATGATATTAAATAGCTCTTTTTCCTTACTGAACCGTACTTCCGTCTTTGCAGGATGAACGTTGACATCCACTAAATAAGGGTCCATTTCTATTTGCAGAACGACGAGTGGATATCTCCCGATCGGTAGAAATGTATGGTACCCATCAAGAATGGCCCGGTTAATCACGGGGTTCTTAATAAAACGGCCATTCACTATCAAAGAAATATAATTTCGGTTCGCTCTTGTGAGTTCAGGCTTCGAAATATAACCTTCCACATTGTAATCCAATGAATCCTCTGAGAGCTTGTACATATTTTGAGCGACTGATCGCCCGTAAATTTGTTGAATGACGTGCAATAGTTCACCGTCCCCTGGTGTCAGAAACATACGCTTCCCATTATGCACACACTCAAAACGAATCGTTGGGTGAGACATCGCCATTCGATTGATGATATCGGTAATATGACCGAGTTCTGTGTGAATCGTTTTTAGATACTTCAGTCGTGCAGGTGTATTAAAAAATAAATTCTCCACCAAAATTTCCGTTCCTCTACGTTTAGTGGACGCTTGCTTTTCTTTAATCTCTCCACCGTGAACGACAATCTCAGTACCTGCTTCCTCACCTGTTGACGTTCTTAAAGTCAACTGACTGACAGCGGCAATACTTGCTAAAGCTTCGCCTCGGAAGCCTAAAGTTTTAACACGGAATAATTCGTATTCATCGAGAATCTTACTGGTCGCGTGACGGAAAAACGCACGCTCAGTATCATCCGGTGCAATCCCTTCACCATCATCGACCACTTTGATTGAACGCAAACCCGCTTCTTCTAGTTCTATTTTGATTCGTTTGCTGCCAGCATCAATACTATTCTCAAGTAATTCTTTTATAACAGAGGCGGGACGTTCAACCACTTCACCTGCTGCAATTTTATTCGATAAATCATCTGGCAATTGAACGATTCTACCCATGAGATCCCTCCGTTACGTCAGTTTTTTCTGTATTTCATATAAAAAGTTCATCGCATCCATCGGTGTCATTTGCATTAAGTTCTTATTCTTCAATTCATCCATCGCTTCTATTTCTTTCGTCCAACTCATTTCAGGTGTGCCTTCGAATAGAGTCAACTGTTCTTCATCACTCGAATGAGACTCACGGATCGTGTTCGTCGTCTCAAATGTATGGAGTAAATGATAAGCCCGATCAATGATTTCATCCGGTAGGTCAGCCAATTTTGCTACATGGATTCCGTAACTTTTATCAGCTTTTCCTTTTTTAATATGATGTAAAAAGACGACCTCACCGTCTCTTTCATCGACTTCTACATGAACATTCTCTAGATGATCTAAACTGTCTTCCAAAGTAGTAAGTTCATGATAGTGAGTCGAGAATAACGTCTTGGCTTTCACTTCATGATGAATATATTCAACGATTGACTGGGCCAGTGCCATACCATCATACGTACTAGTCCCTCTACCAATCTCATCTAGTAAAATCAAACTCTCATCTGTTGCATTTCTTACTGCATGTTCTGCTTCTAGCATTTCCACCATGAATGTACTTTGTCCCGAGACAAGGTCATCTGCAGCACCAATTCTAGTGAAAATCTGATCGAAGACAGAAAGATCAGCGACCGAAGCTGGTACAAAACAACCTATTTGTGCCATGATGGCTGTTAAGCCGACTTGTCTCATGTACGTACTCTTACCGGCCATATTCGGACCTGTAATCAAGAGAACATTCGTACGTTCGTCCATACGGATATCGTTTGGGACGAACTCTTCTTTCATGACCTGTTCCACGACTGGATGACGA
This sequence comes from Halalkalibacillus sediminis, assembly GCF_002844535.1. Classification (NCBI taxonomy): domain Bacteria; kingdom Bacillati; phylum Bacillota; class Bacilli; order Caryophanales; family Bacillaceae; genus Halalkalibacillus; species Halalkalibacillus sediminis. Next base: position 530,923 of record NZ_PJNH01000001.1, on the reverse strand, counting down.
CCTTGTTCAATGATCAATTGTTTATTTCTATTCATAGAAGGTCGAGTATAATCATTCTCTTCACTCACATTTGCAAAGCTCAACAGAACATCGATATTACTAATTTGTTCAGCTAACAATTGAAGAGCTGGAATATAAGCTTTCATACGGTCTCTAATTTCTACAAAGAGCTCATACTCGAGTGCTACACTCTTATCTTTTGCTTCTAAAATAAGTTGTTCTTTCTCTTTCAACTCATCTGTTATGAATCTCTCTGCATTAGCCAGTGTCTGCTTTCTCTCGAAACGCTCCAAATTGACATTGTTTAAATGAGATTTTGTCACTTCTATATAATAGCCAAACACTTTATTGAAGCCTATCTTCAATGACTTGATACCGGTGCGCTCTCTTTCTTGCGCTTCTAAGTTTGCAACCCACGTCCGGCCATTTCTAGAAGCTTCACGGTATTCATCCAGTTGACTGTTATAACCATCCTTGATGATATCCCCTTCAGTAATCAAGATCGGAGGGTCTTCTGAAACACTAGTATCCAGTAATTCATATACTTCTTTATAAGGTTGAATATCCTCAAGCAATTCTTGAATCGTCGGTTCATCTACTTGTAGCAAAGTTTCTCTTATGGAAGGTAAGACTTTCAGTGATTTTTTTAATTGTAATAGATCACGCGCATTCACGTTCCCGTATGATATTCTTCCAGCTAAACGCTCCAAGTCATATACATCTTTTAAGGATTCTTTCAGTTCTTCCCTTTCAAAGAAATGATCCATTAATGCTTGTACTTGTTTGTGACGACGTTCAATAGAAGACTGAGATAACAGGGGCCGGTCGATCCATTTCTTAAGCCTTCTAGCTCCCATAGCCGTCGATGTACGGTCTAACACTTCTAAGAGTGTCCCCTGTCTACTTTTATCACGGATCGATTCCATCAATTCCAAGTTTCTTTTGGAATATAAATCTAGTTTCATATATTGTTCTAACTCAACATATTCAGCTTGTTGCAGGTGTGATAAAAAACGTTTCTGTGAACGGTAAATGTATTGGAAAAGTCTCGAAAATCCTTTGATTAAAACGGGTTGTTCGAGCTTCTCTATTAAGTAAGAAAATTCCTCTGGTAAAGAACAATCGTCTTCTTCAGATATCGTGACATTCAAATAATGAACGAGTGATTCTTTCCATGAATCATCAAAGTCTGAAGCTATAACCACTTCTTTTACCGGTCGATTGTAAAGTTCACTTAAAACATCTTTCCACGTTCCGCTAACCTGACTAACTGAACTTTCACCTGTTGAAAGATCGACATAAGATACCGCGTATATGTCATCTTCATATGTAATCGAAGCTAGAAAATTGTTCTCGTCTTCATTCAACATACTGCCTTCCATAATCGTCCCTGGAGTGACGACTTGTACAACTTCACGCTTCACTACACCTTTAGCCACTTTAGGGTCTTCCACTTGTTCACATATAGCAACTTTATAACCTTTTTCGATTAATTTCTTTATGTAATTTTCTGCAGAGTGATAAGGTACACCACACATCGGGATCTTTTTGGCTCCGCCGTCTCGCTGAGTAAGTGTAATCTCAAGCTCCTTTGCGGCTTTTAATGCATCATCAAAAAACAGTTCATAAAAATCTCCCATACGGAAAAATAAAAATGCATCTTGGTTTTCATCTTTTATTTTCAAATATTGTTTGATCATAGGAGTGTATTCTGCCATGTCCGTTTCCTCCAATTGCTTATATCTAACGTTCAGTATAGCATATTATGACGCTTTTCTTCATTCAGAAAAAAGAAAGGACTGGTGATCAACACCAGCCCTCTAAATGATTTCTTAGTCTCTATCAACTTCTATATCAGCTAACTCAGATTCTAACCCATCCAAATCAACATCATCTTCATCGAAGCCATTTGGTTCCACTTTAGCCCAAACTTTTGTTTCTCCGATTAGATCTACTACAAATTCTCTTTCCAACTCAACTTTAACTTTTGCTCCTTGATCGACAATTTGGCATTCTAATGTATTAGGTTGTTGAGTTGCACGAGCAACGACATCGAAATTGCTTGAAATACACTTTTCGTCGCGCATCGCCAAAGGTATTTTGTCTACGTATTGTTTACGTTCAGTGACAACCTCAGTTTTTGTATTATCGCTGTATGAATACCAAACATTAATGTCGTAGGCTCCTGAAACTTCTACGTATTTACCCCGTTTTTTGGCTTCATATTGATGATTGATAATCCAGCAGCCTAGAATACTAGTTGGGCGATGATTGGGTGAAACCATATGTGATGTTTCAGAGAACTTCTTACCTTTACCACATACAGCCTTTGTGATAATTTCGCGATATTCACGATCTAGCATTTGCCTTCCTCCCTCTTCTTTAACCATTGTATTTTATGCAAACTAGGTATCTGGTGTGATTGCCTAGAAGATCATTTGTTACATGGTATGTGTTTGCCCATCGATATGTGAGGGAGATTGATTTATATAAGGCTATAAAAAACTCCTTCCAGCTCTAATACGCTGAAAGGAGTTCATTAGAAAATTAAAATTTGTTTTTAACTCTTGAGCCTGTTTCACCGTGTAAAACGTTTCCACCGGTGTTTCTGACGATTTCATCAGTGACTTCATTTGAAATCGTGTGAGAGATCAATTGTAGAATATCGTTTACTACAACCTGTGATTCTTTGAATTCACTTACAACTGGAATCTCGTCTAGTTCCTGTTGCATACGATCAAGTTCTTCCTCAACTCTCTTGGAAGCTTCTGGTTTATCGTAATGTTGAAGATTCACAGCTTGTTTTTGCAATGCTTTAATTTTCGTAATATACTGCTGAACTTTTTTGTTTTCATTTATTTTCTCTTCTAATTGGATAAAGCGTTCAATTTCTTCAATATTAGCTAGCTTTTGTGCTAGTTCCTTCGCTTCTTCAACGATTTCTTTACGTGTATATTCTGCCATTTTATTTCACCTCTGCCGTTTCTTCTACCATTTCACCATTTAGTGACCATGTTTTTGCCTCAGTTACTTTTACTGGAACAATCTTACCGATTGCTGATCGTGGAGCACGGAAATTCACTAGCTTGCTGTACTCAGTATAACCAGCTAAAACGTCAGGATTATTCTTACTTTCTCCTTCAACTAATACATTGACGATTTGACCTTCATATTGCTTCATAGCTTCAGCTGAGTATGCATTCACTTTCGCATTCAACCGTTGTAAACGTTCCTTCTTTTCCTCCATGGATATCTTATCATCAAACTTCGCTGCTGGAGTACCATCTCTTGGTGAAAAGATAAACGTGTAAGCTCCTTCAAATCCGACTTCATCATAAAGAGACAGTGTATCCTCGAACTGCTCTTCAGTCTCATTCGGAAATCCTACGATAATATCTGTAGAAAACGAAGCGTGTGGAATTGCTTCTTTAATTTTTCCTACTAACTCAAGAAAACGTTCACGAGTATACTTACGCCCCATCAGCTTCAGTACTTGTGAATTACCAGACTGAACAGGAAGATGAATGTATGGCATCAAGTTTCCACCTTTTGCGAGTACTTCAATCAAACGATCGTCAAAATCGCGTGGATGTGAAGTCGTAAAACGGACACGCGGGATATCGATTTTGCGAATTTCATCCATCAGGTCTCCCAAACCGTACTCAATATCAAGGTCTTTACCATAAGCATTTACGTTCTGCCCGAGTAACGTCACTTCTTTATAACCTTGAGCGGCTAAATGTCGAACCTCTTGGATAATATCCTCTGGACGGCGGCTACGCTCTTTACCACGTGTGTATGGAACGATGCAATAAGTACAGAACTTGTCACAACCATACATGATATTCACCCATGCTTTAATGTTACCTGCACGTCGTTTCGGTAAATTCTCAATGACATCGCCTTCCTTAGACCACACTTCAATCACGCGCTCTTTACTAAGATGAGCATTGTGGACTAATTGAGGTAGGCGGTGAATATTGTGAGTACCGAAAATCAAATCAACTTGGTGGTGTTTCTCTAGAATACGATTGACCACTGCTTCTTCTTGGGACATGCATCCACAAACACCAATGATTAGATCCGGATTTTCAACTTTCAATGGTTTCAGGTGACCAATTTCACCAAATACTTTGTTCTCCGCATTTTCACGGATCGCACAAGTATTTAGTAAAATAACATCAGCTTCTTTTGCTTCAGTTGTTGGTTCATAACCCATTTCTTCGAATATTCCAGACATGACCTCTGTATCGTGTTCGTTCATTTGGCAACCGTAAGTTCTGATTAAGTATTTCTTTCCTACACCTAACCCTTGGAATTGCTCATCGATAGCAAAGTCGTCATGGTATTTGACTTCCTGCTTTCCTCGCTTTTGAGCCTTTCTTAAGTTAGGAGCTTCATAAGTCGTTTCAAAATATTTTATAAAGTCATCAGACGTTTTTTGCTTTAATCGATCCAGGTTGTCCTTCTCGCCTGAAGGATTAACTTGTTTAATCTGACTTTGCTGCTTTCGTTGTTCTTCGTTCATGTGAAAGCGCTCCTTTCATCTATTACAAAAACCGTATCAAAACATATTCATACATGTTCTAAGTATAAAACCTAACCACCATTTTAACAACAAGTGATATGTAAATACAATTATAATCAGTAAAGATGTCAAAGGAATGACAAATTTGAGACCAGGAATGTTCATTTTAGATCTGAAGGGACATCTCCTTAAATTTAAGCAGTTATTAATTTTTAGCTGTGTTAGCGTTTAGTGTTGATTTTATCTAGAAACACACATGAAGCGGAGACGCTGAGGGATCAGCGCAGTGCGAAAATCCATTTTTCCGGAATGGCAAAGGAGGAAAAATTAGTTGAGCTCAAGCCCCTAGGCAAGCTTTCGCTTCTAAGCTTTGACAATATCAACAATGGACTTTAACTGAGCCAACTTTAAATATCCAACAACAAAAAACTGGTACCAGACTTAATGTCCGATACCAGTGATTATTTGTGTGAATTACCTGGGCTCAACAATTAATTTAATAGCTGTCCGTTCTTCCTGATCAATCATAATATCTGTAAATGCTGGAATACAAATTAAGTCGACACCACTAGGAGCTACAAATCCTCTTGCTATTGCTACAGCTTTTACAGCTTGGTTCAGTGCACCTGCACCAATTGCTTGGATTTCTGCTGTACCACGTTCTCTTAGTACGTTTGCTAGGGCACCTGCCACAGAGTTTGGATTGGATTTCGCTGATACTTTTAATATTTCCATTACTAGGTCCTCCTTAAAAGACTATAATGAGTTCATAATATTCTTATTCAGCATTTAAAGAACTATTCCTTTTATTATGAATGATTTGTCCGAAAAATTCAAATATTTAGTGAAATCTCATGTGGTCATCATTAATAAGTATGCGCTTTACCTTCTTAGCTATACCTGTTTGATCATCTAATGTCACAACTATACCGCTCAATACAGTTCTCTCAGTTTCTGGCACCTCGAACTTCACAGGTAGAGCAGTCTTGAATCGTCGGATGACGGCTTCTTTCTCCACTCCTAAGATGCTATCGTAAGGTCCGGTCATACCTACATCAGTAATATATGCCGTTCCATTCGTAAGAATTCGTTCATCGGAAGTTTGAATATGTGTATGAGTTCCAACTACGGCTGAGGCTCTACCATCTAAGTACCAACCCATCGCTTGTTTTTCACTTGTTGCCTCAGCATGAAAATCGACGAATATGTGATTTGTCTTTTTCTTGGCTTCTGTAATGAGGTCATCAATGATTTGAAACGGATCATCGATCGGGTTCATGAATGTACGCCCCTGCAGGTTGATGACCGCTACTGTTTTGTTCTTAGCTTTGATGAATTGAAGACCTTTTCCTGGTGTCCCTTCAGGGAAATTGGCTGGACGTACCAACTTGTCAGTATCATCAATGAATTCAAAGATCTCTTTTTTATCCCATGCATGATTCCCGAGAGTGACGATATCGCCTCCCCACTCCAAAATCTGATTGAATATCTTTTTTGTTAAACCTTTGCCATGAGCAGCATTTTCTCCATTAACAATCGTCAGATCTGCATGATAATCTTTCTTCAACGAAGCTAGATTATCTTGAAGTGCTTGGCGTCCTGGTTTTCCTACAATATCTCCAATAAATAATATGTTCATTCCACTGACCCTTTCTACTTTTGTCTACTGAAATCATCACACAACTGGCGATTTCAGTCAAAAATAAAAACGGCTTCTCAGCCGTTTTTATTACTTCGCATATTCAACTACTCTTGTTTCGCGTATAACCGTTACTTTGATATGTCCTGGATAATCCAATCCATCTTCTATCTTCTTACGGATATCTCTCGCTAATTGCACTGCTTTAGAGTCGTTGATGTCATCAGGGCGTACCATAATTCGAACTTCACGACCTGCTTGAATGGCAAATGATTTTTCGACTCCTTCATAGGAATCTGCAATCTCCTCAAGCTTCTCTAAACGCTTAATGTAGTTCTCTAATGATTCACTACGAGCGCCAGGGCGTGCCGCTGATAACGCATCCGCTGCAGCAACCAACACAGAGATGATGCTTGTAGCTTCTTCATCACCATGGTGGGAAGCAATCGCGTTAATGACCACTTCATTTTCCTTATATTTCTGGCCAAGTTCCTTACCAATTTCAACGTGACTTCCTTCAACTTCATGGTCAACCGCTTTACCGATATCATGAAGTAGTCCAGCACGTCTAGCTAAGCGTTCATCTTCACCTAGCTCGGCAGCTAAAAGACCTGATAAGTACGAAACTTCTAATGAGTGTTTCAACACGTTCTGCCCATAACTTGTACGATACTTCAAGCGACCCAGAATTTTGATCAAGTCTGGATGGATTCCGTGAGCACCTACATCGAATACAGCTTCTTCACCAATTTCTCGAATGTATTCATCCACTTCACGGCGAGATTTCTCCACCATCTCTTCAATTCTCGCTGGATGGATTCTACCATCCTGAACAAGGTTTTCAAGAGCAATACGAGCAATCTCTCTTCGAATTGGGTCAAATCCTGATAAAATGACAGCCTCTGGTGTATCATCGATAATTAAATCAATTCCCGTGAGTGTTTCCAGTGTACGGATATTTCGACCCTCTCTACCAATGATTCGACCTTTCATCTCATCATTTGGCAGGTTGACGACTGAAACCGTAGTCTCTGAAACATGTTCAGCTGCACAACGTTGAATCGCTAATGATAAAAGATGTTTCGCTTTTTTGTCAGCTTCTTCTTTAGCCTTGTTTTCGGCATCTTTGATGATCAGAGCTGTTTCATGGGCCATTTCATCTTGTACACGATCCAATATTACTTGGCGAGCCTGGTCCTGAGTGTAACCTGAAATTCGTTCAAGTTCAGCTTGTTGTGTGTTTAATAACTCCTCCACTTTGCTCTCAGCTTTATTTAGTTGTTGTTGTTTTTCCGTTAAAGACTCCTCTTTCTTTTCCAGTGTCATTTCACGCTTATCTAGCGTTTCACTTTTGCGATCGAGCGTCTCTTCCTTTTGCAACAGACGATTCTCTTGTTTTTGAACCTCTGTTCGTCTTTCACGTAAATCATTTTCTTGTTCTTCTCGAATTTTATGATTTTCGTCTTTAGCCTCTAACAGAGCTTCCCTTTTTGCTGATTCTGCATTTCTTTTACCTTCTTCGACAATTTGCTTAGCCAATTCTTCTGCGCTTGAGATTTTAGCTTCAGCAATCGATTTACGAACAAAATACCCAACAAAAATACCAACTAAAGCTAGCAAAATGGAGATGATGAGCCATGTGATATCCATACATTCACCTCCTCTTGCTATTCTACTTTTCATTCAATCGTTTCATTTCGTGACTTGGTTGTACAATCAATCATTTGATAAATGAATGAATAAAAATGATAATTATACAATTTAATTTTAAGCTTGTCTACTACTCATGTCAAGGAATTGTCAAACTATTCCCCTATAATAGAAAAGCACCCTCATAAAGGTCGAAAATTAACGAACCTTTAAAGGATGCTTATGTGTTATTCTAGTTCAAGTTTCTCTTGACCTTCTGCTTCTTCTTCATTAACTTCATCTAAATTATAATGGTTACGGATTTCTTGATAGACTTCTTGATAGACATCTGGGTTATCCATGAAGAATTTCTTTGCGTTCTCTCTTCCTTGACCAAGTTTCTCGCCATTATAAGAGAACCAAGATCCACTTTTCTGAACGATATCCAATTCTGTACCTACGTCTAGAATTTCACCTTCTTTTGAAATCCCCAAGCCGTACATGATATCAACTTCAGCTTTTCTGAATGGTGGTGCTACTTTATTTTTTACTACTTTGATTCTAGTTTTATTACCAACCATTTCATCGCCTTGTTTAAGAGTCTCCGCACGACGTACTTCTAGACGGACCGATGAATAGAATTTCAAAGCGCGTCCACCTGGGGTCGTTTCCGGGTTACCGAACATGACGCCAACTTTTTCACGAATCTGGTTGATGAAAATGGCAGTTGCTTTCGATTTGTTGATCGCACCTGATAATTTACGAAGAGCTTGAGACATTAGACGAGCTTGTAAACCAACGTGCGCATCGCCCATCTCACCTTCAATTTCCGCTTTTGGTACTAATGCTGCAACTGAGTCCACTACAATGACATCAACTGCACCACTTCTAACAAGAGCTTCTGCAATTTCTAAAGCTTGTTCCCCTGTATCAGGTTGTGAAAGCAGTAATTCATCTATGTTTACACCCAATTTTTTTGCATAAACGGGATCTAACGCATGCTCTGCATCAATAAAAGCAGCTTGGCCTCCCTGCTTTTGAGCTTCAGCAATAGCATGAAGAGCGACTGTCGTCTTACCTGAAGATTCTGGACCATATATTTCAACCACACGTCCTCGTGGGTATCCTCCGACTCCTAATGCTACGTCCAATGCTAGTGATCCACTTGGAATTGTAGAAACTGCTTGTCCCTCTTGTTCACCAAGTTTCATGATTGAACCTTTACCGAATTGCTTCTCTATTTGTTTTAGTGCCATATCTAGTGCTTGTTTACGATCGCTCATTTTATTGCCCCCTTTGATTAAGTAACTCTATCATACTATGTTTTTATATATTTGCCAACAAAAAAGCGAATATTTGTTCTGTTATTATCTCTAGTAGATAATTAGATTATCTCTAAGTGAAAATGAGATTATTTTGCCTTAAATTGCATATCCAAAGTATTCAAAATTATTTTCAACCCTTGGAGAACTGCTTCTTCTCTGATAGCCTTGCGACTACCTTTGAGTTGTAATTTCTCCACAAGAGGTGATTTCCCTTTAATGCTTAACCCAATATAAACAGTCCCAGGTTCATGGCCATCAATTGAATCTTCACCAGCTACTCCGGTAAAACTTATGGCAAGATCAGAACCTAATTTTTTATTCGTATTTTCAGCCATTGAGATCGCACACTTCTCACTGACTGCACCATCATTCTCCAGAATCTCTAATGGTACTCCGACAACTTCATTCTTCACTTCATTCGTATAAGAAACATAGGAGCCCTTAAAGACATTGGAAGCCCCAGGATTAGAGACCATGGTAGAAGAAAAGAGTCCGCCAGTTAAGCTTTCACAGGCTGAGAGAGTCAGTCCATGATCTTCAAAAACATTTAAAACTAACTGATCGAGAGGCACATGACCATAACCAGTGAAATAATCACCGACAAGCAGCATGATTTCCTTCTCAATATCATTTAGCATTTCATCGGCTACTTCTAGAGAATCCGCACTAGCGGTCAAGCGAATGGTCACATACCCATTGGCCGCTAAAGGGGCAACAGTCGGATTCGTTTGGCTCTGAATAATAGATTTAATTTCTGATTCCAGCGTTGACTCACCGATTCCATGAAAATTCAATACCCTGCTAAAAAGTTGGTTCTGAATAAGGTTCTTAGTGTGGAAGAACGGGATGATCTTTTCTTCTAATAACCACTTCATTTCCTTCGGTACACCAGGCATGAAGAACCATTTGACACCTTCAAACTCATAGTGCACTCCTGGAGCCATACCTACTTCGTTTTGAAAGACTTCTCCACCTTCAAATACCAGGGCCTGCTTCTTGTTACTTTCTGGCATGAATTCATCACGCTCAATGTAATATTCTTCAATTTTATCCATAGAGGTTTGATCAAGATACAATTCCGTACCGAAAAGTTCTGCTGCTACTTGTTTCGTCTGATCATCTTCAGTAGGACCTATTCCTCCTGTTACAATCACAACATTCGATCTTGACTGAGCGATTTTGAACGCTTGGAACATACGATCATAATTATCACCAACAGTTTGCTGGTAATATGTATTGATTCCTAAGGTTGAAAGCTTATCTGATATCCAAGCCGCATTCGTATCCACAATCTGACCAAGTAACAACTCAGTTCCAACTGAAATAATTTCACATTTTGTATTACTCATTATTTAGAATCCCTCATTACATGCCAATTCTTTTTGAAATAATCGTAACCGGAAATAACAGTTACAATAGTGGCTAAATAAAGTAAGATGGTTCCTATCGGTAAACCGATATATGAAAACGGAAAGTGATGAAGTAATAAAAATCCTGCAGCTCCTATCTGTAACGTCGTTTTCAATTTCCCCATTTGGCTTGCTGCAAGTACGATTCCCTCTCCAGCAGCAACTAAACGCAGACCAGTTACAGCAAATTCTCTACTGATGATGATAATGACTAACCAAGAGGCTGCCAACTCCAATTCAACCAGACAAATGAAGGCTGCTGAAACTAATAGTTTATCTGCTAGTGGATCAAGGAATTTCCCTAAGTTCGTAACTAAATTATGTTTTCGTGCATAATGACCATCGATCCAATCCGTTAAGGAGGCGATTAAAAAGATAATAGCAGCTAACATATGTGATAGCGGTAACTCATAGATACCAATATCAAACGTAGCCCAATTAAAAGGAACAACAAGTAAGATGATGAAAACAGGAATTAAAAAGATTCTTGAAATAGTGATTCTATTAGGTATATTCATATTCATTTTTTCCTCCTATAAATTAAACTTTGAGAAAAACTTGGCTTCTGGCAAGTCCTAATAGCGAAAGCCTTAGTTTTTCACATACTTTAATCCTTTAACAAAGTTAAAAAATTCTAAAGTGAAATAAATCCTTTGCAAGTTGCAAAGGATTTACCTGTAATTACTCTTCAGATTGGTTCCATTCGATGGTTATATATTGACGCACTTCATCATTTGGATCCACTTCATATTCTAACTCATTTCCATTTACTATGATTGTTAAAGCTGAAGCATTACCAATATTCAGACGCACAGCAGACTCTTCACTTAAGTCAAAGCTAAGTGGTGACTGAGCCTCATCAAACATAGCTTCGTAATAAGATTCTGTTACTGATCCTTCTTGGATTCCACTTACACCTAACCAATTTTCCCCAGACGCTTCTAGTTCTAAATCGAATGAATCTGCATTATTGAGTTGATAAGTTGTTCGCGGGGTTCCAGAAGAATTATCTGTTTCCACTACTTCCAGTGAAGGTTCAGGAGCTTCTTCTTCCTGTTCTTCATCGCTCTCATCTGCCACAGCTTCTTCAGATTCTTCCTCTTCACTGCTTTCACTTTCATCAGATTCTTCATCGTCAACTTCAGGAGGTGTTACGACTTCATCGCCACCATCATTAGTTATTTCCTCATCATCACCAGAAATAGCTGGACTTATAACTTCAACGTATGCATACCAGATTCCGAAGATGATAGCTATAAGTAATAAAAACACTAAGATTTTGGGAAGCACATTAAAAAGCCCACTAGTTGATTTTTTTGAAGAGCTTGTGTTTTTTCTAGACGGGGTTACATAATCGTACTTTCTTTCCTCATTTTGAGGCAATTCACTTTGGTGTTCCTCAAGCAGCTCATCACCGTTCAACCCTACTGCTGCCGCATACTCACGAACAAATGCACGTACGTAAAAGTTGCCAGGCATGGTTGACCAATCATTAGCTTCGATTGACGATAAATACCTTTTTTGTATTTTCGTTTCAGTTTGTATATCATCTAATGATTTTTGTTGCTCTTCTCTTGCTTCTTTTAGCCTTTGTCCTAATTCCATAATTAACACCTTCCAACTCTAGAAGTCGAACATAGAAAATCCATCGTTATCTTCAAACTCAGGACTTTCGATTTTTTCATAAGTGATTTCTTCGTCAATGCTATTTCTTAACTCAATAAAATAATCAAAATCATCTAATGTATATTCTGAATTTTGAACAAATACATCTGGATGTTCAACCACTTTTACTGCAGGTAGCTGCATGACTTCCCTTACTAATTGCCAATGCTTCTCGCTAGATCTTTTGATTGATACAATTCCATCTAGGATGAAAAGATTGTCCACACTGTATTCATCTTTTATCAACTGACTTCTTACAGTTTGCTTTAATAAAGTACTTGATAAAAATAACCATTTTTTGTTCGCACAAACACTAGCGGCCACAATCGATTCAGTTTTACCTACCCTGGGCATTCCCCTGATGCCTATTAAAACATGCCCTTTTTTCTGAAATAATTCAGCCATGAAATCGACTAAGAGACCAAGTTCATCTCTAACGAACCTAAATGTCTTCTTGTCGTCCGAATTACTTTTTATATACCTACCATGCATGACAGCCAGTTTGTCTCGCAACTTAGGTCTTCTAATTTTGGTAATTCTAATAGTATCCATTGTGTTCAAAATCGTACGCAATCGTTCCATTTGTCTATCTTCTTTGGATAAAACGAGCATTCCTCTTCTGGAATTCTCCACACCATTGATCATAATGATATTGATTGACAACATACCGAGTAAGGACGCAATGTCGCCTAATAGACCTGGTCGATTGTATTGAATTTCATATTCCAAGTACCAATCCTTCTTTTCTTCTTCCATTGGCGGACTCCTTTTTCGACTCATTTCGACTTAAAATTATGTAAATGATTATATCAATTATTTGACAAAATTTCATAAACAACATGCTAACTTCATCATAAAGTATTTTATAGGATTAGAAAAGGAGAAAGATAATAATTATCGAATTTTTATTCCAATTATATAATAAAAACCCGTAAGCATCAGCCTACGGGGTTAACTACTACTTAACTGTACCTTCATCTTGTACCATTTTAACCATTATGCTCGCCATTGCGTGCCGCTCATCTTCTGATGCAACATTCCATAGATCTCTAAGTAAAGCTTCTTCTTCATTATGAGACTCTACTTTTGTTGCAAGGTGTTCCCCTACCTCGTAAGCCAGTTGGTTGATTGTTTGTTGCTCAACACCTTTTTCTTGTGCTTGGTGTAGACGGTCTCCCAAGAAATCTTTCCACTGATCAAAATTATCTAATACTGACATTCTACTTCCTCCTTTAAATTAAGTCGTTCTTATTTTTTACGGAAGTAGAAACAATATACCTATAAAAGCAAAAATTGCTTGAACTTAATACTTTCCACCGTTTACTTGGAGTGTATGTCCTTGAATATAACTAGAGCGATCACTTAATAAAAAACGTATAGCCTTCGCTACATCTTCTGGATAACCAACTCGCTGTATAGGTACGGTATCAAGCCAATCATTGACATCTTCTACGCTGAAAACCTTGTTCATGGAAGTCTCTATCATTCCTGGAGAAACTGCATTCACCTTTATATTTGAAGGTCCGACTTCTTTAGCTAAAGATTTCACAAAACTGATTTGAGCACCCTTCATCGTTGAGTAGACTACTTCATTACTTGCCCCTACTTCTCCCCAGATGGAAGAAACAACAATTATTGCACCTCGTTGCTGTTGAATCATATCAGGCAAGAATCTTTTGGATATCATCATGGTACTTTTCACATGAATGTGATATAAACTGTCCATTATGGAACTATCGGTTTCACTTAATAATTGATAGTAAGGAATTCCTTGGCAAAATAAAATCTCATCAACAGAAAAAGGAATCGATTCAAGAAAATATTCAATGCCTTCAGACGTACTGAGGTCACCTTGGAAAACACCAAGTATTTGATCCTCCCGCACATCCAACTCACTAAGTTTTATTGGGTGGTTATTATAGTGGAGAAGGAACTGGTAGCCTTCTCCTTTCAATTGATTGATGGTTTCAAGACCGATAGCGCTACTGGCTCCAATAATTAATAGTTTTTTTTGCACTGACACGATTATTCTTCCTCAGGTAGAACCATACAAACGGCAATGCGTTCTTCTTCTACCCAATCATCCAACGCTCGATTCAAATCTTCGGAAGTGAGATTTTCCATGGTCTCGAATACATCTCTATAATCGATCCCTAACTGATGGTAATGAATAAAAGTAGTCGCTGTACCCTCTAATTCATTGAATTCACGAATAAGTTCACCATACTTTTTCTTTTTGACACGATTAAAATCAGTATCGTTTATAGATGTTTCCTTCAAGCTCAATAACATTTCTCTAAGCTTGGCTGAAAACTTTTGAGGTTCAGTAGTATTTGCTCCAATAGCTGTGAAGCCGAAAGATTCTTCCATAAACATTTCAATACGTAATTTATCTATGATAAGCCCGTCTTGGTAAAGTTCCTGATAAAATTTACCACTTTTTGAAAAGTACAGATCCAAAATCATGTCCCGCATCATTTCGTTTTTCAAAAGATCTTTCTCTAAGTTCGTCTTTTTATCTTTTATTCCAAACATAACTTTAGGCGTCGAGATAGGCATATGAATTTTTTCTAATGGCTTATATACCTCATCCTTTTCATCGCCATAAAAACGTTGAATCGTATCCGGCGTCTCGAATTCTTTTTGGTCTTGGTCTTCACGAATTAATTGTTTCATCCGCTCAAGGTCGAAATTTCCGATGAGAAATAAGGTCATATTAGATGGATGATAAAAGGTTTCATAACATGTATATAGATCATCTTTTGTGATGTCATAAATCGAATCCACTGTCCCTGCAATATCAATCCGAACAGGGTGATTCTCATATAACGCTCCAATCGTCCCAAAGAAAAGACGCCAATCAGCTTGATCATCATACATACGAATTTCTTGCTCAATAATACCCTTTTCTTTTTCTACAGTTTCCTCAGTGAAATACGGTTTCTGGACAAAGTCCAACAACGTGCGAACGTTATCTTCTTCATCTGTCGTGCTAGAAAATAAATAAGCTGTCTGCGTAAAGGAAGTAAAAGCATTAGCTGAAGCACCTTTTTCAGAGAAATGTTGAAACACATCCCCATCTTCCTTTTCAAACATCTTGTGCTCTAGGAAATGAGCGATCCCGTCGGGAACAGTCACTTGTTGGGATTGATTCAAAGGAGTAAAAGATTGATCGATTGAACCGTACTTTGTAGAAAATATAGCAAATGTTTTCTCCATTTCTGGTTTGGGATATAGGTAAACATCCAGCCCATTAGGCAGTTGCTCATGGTAAATTTCTTCTTGAATGCGAGGAACCATTAGTTTATTCATCTTTCTCACCTCCGGTAGCTGTCAATAAATAGACAGTATCTAACTGCACTTTGTTCGCCATTTTTACAATGTCTTCTATAGTCACTTGATTGATTTCATCGAATACTGTTTCAATCGACTTCTCGGATCCACCAATCGATTGCTGATAAAACCATTCAACCATTCCACCCGCACGGTCAATCGTTTCCTTAACTTGGTGAATGATTGCTTTTTTCGTCTGCTCTAATTCTTCATCTGTGATCTTACCGGCTTTCATATCTTCAAACTGTTCAATTATAATTTTTTTAGCTAAATCATATTGATCGGGAGCTATACCACTAAACACAAATAATAATCCCTTATTACTTTCGATTCTGGATGCTGCGTAATAGGCAAGAGAATGTTTTTCTCTAACATTCATAAATAGTTTTGAGTGAGGGTAGCCACCAAAAATACCATTAAATACCTGTAGCGCCCGATAATCCTCATCTTTGAATGTCGTCATTGTTCTAAAACCTAAGTGCAGTTTTGCTTGCTGAAGCTTTTGTTCCTCAACAACCTCATTAACTTCAGACACCTCTTTATGATCCGAAGAAAAACTTTCTTGTCTTGGGGTCCTGTTCATCGTAAAAGTATTAATGAATTGTTCATTCACATCATCTTCATTAAAATCACCGACTACAAAGATATCTAAAGAATCGTTATTCAACATTGATTGGTATGTTTCCACTAATGTAGAGCCGTTTACGTTTGGTAAATCCTCCAAGTATCCATGACTATGAATACCAAATTTTTCATTCTCACACATATTGTCTATGAGACGCATATTAGCATATTGCATTTTTTCATCGATGATGGATTGTATTTTATTTTTCAATGTTTCTTTTTCACGTTCCACAATCGTGGGATCGAAAGAATTGTCGTTGATTTTAGGATTGGCTACTACTTCATAAAGAAAACTGATTGCTTTTTTTACAAGCTGATCTTCTTCAGGGATGAACTGGTCATTAGCAAAATCCAGGACTACTGTAATGACATGATTTTCACCCTTTTTTCCGCTATTGATGGAGAACTTCGCTCCATACATTTCGTCCAGTTTAAGTCTTAATTCCAACTCCGACGGATAATTTTCTGTCCCTTTTTGCATAATGAACGGCAATAATGCTCGCTCAGTAATAGTCTTTCGATCAAGAGGACTCGAAAATTTCAATGCGATCGTATTGGTTTTAAACTTTTTTGTTCGCAAAAAGTGTAATCGATAATTCGATTGATCGATCTGTTTAGGCTTGAGTGCTTCCATGATTATCCTCCTTATAATATCTTGGGTCTATTTTACCCTAAATAGTGGATAAATACATGTAATGACTACAAAAAAACTGGCCGTTCAATAGAACGGCCAGATGATTTTATATTATCTCGTACCTTTGATAAATGGTTGATTCAATGCTTTCGGTGCTTCAGCACGTCCTATAAATCCGGCAATCGCCAAGATTGTTAAAACGTAAGGTGCAATCTGTAAATAGATGCCTGGTACTGCATCTAGCAAAGGAATTCCTTGACTGATTACACTTAAACTTTGAGCAACACCGAAGAATATTGCTGCGCCCATAGCGCCTAGTGGATGCCATTTTCCGAATACGTTGGCAGCAAGAGCGATGAATCCTTGTCCACTGATCGTCGATGCTGAAAAGTTCTGTGCTACTGTCAAAGCGAAAACAGAACCACCGATTCCGCCGAGTACTCCAGAAATACCAACAGCAATATAACGCATACGATTGACGTTTATCCCCATGGTATCCGCTGCATGAGGATGCTCACCAACCGATCTCAATCGAAGACCAAACGGTGTTTTGAACATGACATACCATGCAAGAACCGCAACAATCACTGCTAACCAGTTCGTGTAAAATGTACGCTCAAAAAAGATTGGTCCAAGAAATGGGATCTCGGAAAGTAACGGAATACTTGTCGTATTAAAGGGATGATCAACAAAGTCTGTTTGACCAGCGCCGAACACTTCTTTAATAAAGAAAATTCCGATACCTAGAGCGAGGAAGTTGATCGCAACACCACTTACCACTTGATCGGCTCTAAAAGTAATACTCGCTAATGCTAGTAGTAACGCAAAAATTCCCCCGATAATTCCGGCCGCGATAATGGACAACCAAGGAGTGAGATCTCCTCCGAATCCAGAACCAAACGCGTTGATAATCACCGGCCCCATTAATAAGTTGAATACAATACCAACAAAGGCACCCATGATCATTAAACCTTCTAAACCAATGTTAATGACACCAGAACGTTCACTGATAGCGCCACCAACAGCTGTGAAAATAAGAGGGGCTGCATAGAAAAATGCGGTGGGAACGACAGTCGTTAAGAATCCTAAAATGTCCATTTATTTCCCCTCCTTTTGATTTTTCGATTGTTTTTTATCTTTATTGAAAAAGCCAATAATTCTTTCTTTTAATAAGATGATCATAAATCCTGCTGCAACGAAGAAAATAATTAACGCCGTTACGATATCTACGAGTTCAGGAGGCACTCCTGCCCCAACTTGCATATTTAAGGCACCATTTTTCAACATTCCGAATAAGCCAGCAGCAAAAACGACACCTATTGCGGTATTACCACCAAGTAACGCGATTGCGATTCCGTCGAACCCGATGTTCGTAAATCCACTGTGAAGTGCCATATAACCGAACGTACCTAAACCTTCCATAGCTCCAGCCAGTCCTGCAAGACCACCAGAAATCACCATGGAAAAGATGATGTTTTTCTTAACGTTCATACCGGCATACTTCGAAGCATAACGGTTAAACCCGACAGCTCGCTGTTCAAATCCTAATGTCGTGCGTTCAACTAAGTACCATATGACCAGGGCACCAAACAAAGCAATCAGAATTCCCCAGTGAACATTAGAATAACCCATAAATTCAGATAACCAATTTGTTTTAAGTGATGCAGACTGGGCTACATTATCTGTGCTTTCTCCACCAGCTTCTGCCAAATAAGTCCGGATGATGGCATTTGTAACGTAAAGAGCAATATAGTTCATCATAATCGTTACGATTACTTCATGCACTTCGAAACGTGCTTTTAAATACCCTGGAATGAAGCCCCAAAGTCCACCTGCTATAGCAGCTGCCAAAATCGCAAGAGGCAAATGTATGATAGTTGGAAGTTGAAACGCTGTTCCAACCCAAACAGAAGCAAGCCAACCCATAAACACTTGGCCTTCTACCCCTATATTCAACAATCCTGTACGGAAAGCAAATGCTACCGCTAGACCTGAAAATATGTAAGGCGTGATCAGGCGGATAGTTTCTCCAGTAAAGTACTTATCACCAAAGGCCCCTTCCCATAATGCAAGATATCCTTCCACCGGATTATAGCCAAAAAGCAACATGATAATAGCACCAGCTAATAGACCAAAAACAATGGAAACGAGAGGGATCGTCAAACTATTCAAACGCTGTAAACCCATTATGCATCCCCCGCTTTCTCACGTTTACTGCCTGCCATCAATAAGCCGAGTTCCTGCTCATTTGTTTCTTCAGGCTTTACAATGTCGACTATTTCACCTTCGTACATGACCGCAATCCGATCACTAACGTTCATAATTTCATCTAATTCAAATGAAACCAGTAAAACCGCACGATCATTGTCACGTTCTTCAATTAACTTTTTATGAATAAATTCGATTGCGCCAACATCCAGTCCACGAGTAGGCTGAGCAGCAATCAAGAGATCCGGTGAGCGGTCAATCTCACGGCCGATGATCGCTTTCTGCTGGTTTCCGCCTGATAACGCACGTGCGTAAGTCTGACTGCTCGGAGTACGTACGTCATATTCTTCAATTAAACGATCTGCATATTGATAGATTTTCTTGAAGTTCAAGATTCCCATATTCGAGAACGGTTTTTGATAGTATGATTGTAAAACCATGTTCTCACCCATTGGGTAGTCCAATACAAGACCAAACTTATGGCGGTCTTGTGGAATGTGTCCTACCCCTGCTTCGGTCACTTTTCTAGGTTTAAAACTTGTTATATTTTGCTCACCAAGTTTGACCGTTCCGGATTCGGTTTTACGCAATCCAGTGATCGCTTCAATCAATTCTGATTGACCGTTTCCGTCGACACCTGCAATTCCGATAATTTCACCTTTTCGAACATCAAGGTTCAATTTGCGAACCATCTCGACATCTCTCGAATCTTTAACGGATAAATCTTTTATAGATAGCGCCACTTCCTTAGGAGAAGATGGCTTTTTTTCTGTTTTAAAGGACACATCGCGCCCCACCATCAATGAAGCAAGTTCATCAGTGTTCGTTTTACTGACATCAACCGTATCGATTCCTTGCCCTTTTCGGATAACTGTGCAGCGATCCGCTACTTCCATAATCTCTTTCAGTTTATGTGTAATCAATATGATCGACTTTCCTTCTTTAACAAGTGATCTCATGATTTCCATCAATTCTTTGATTTCTTGTGGTGTTAAAACTGCAGTCGGTTCGTCCAAAATTAAAATGTCAGCTTTTCTATACAACATTTTTAAGATCTCAACACGCTGTTGCATTCCAACTGAAATATTTCGGATCAATGCTTTCGGATCCACACGAAGGCCGTATTCGTCTGAAATTCTTTTCACATCTTTTTCTGCAGTCGCATTATCAATGTTTACACCTTTTTTCGGTTCACTACCTAAGATAATGTTTTCTGTGACCGTGAATGTATCAACTAACATGAAATGCTGGTGTACCATACCGATCCCGTAACTATTCGCCACTTCCGGACCGGTAATTTTAACGTCTTTACCACGGACGCGAATTTTACCTTTTTCAGGTTGATATAATCCAAAAAGGACGTTCATCAATGTAGACTTTCCGGCACCATTTTCGCCTAGTAGTGCATGAATTTCCCCTTTTTTAACTTGAAGCGTTACATTATCATTCGCAACCACTCCAGGAAATTCCTTACGGATATCTAACATTTCAATAACGTAATCCTCCATTACCTCTCACTCCCTCGATCTTTACTTTACTTTAGGACGCTATGATGAAATATGATTCATATGTAAAATGAAAAATATCCTAATGAAACGCACCGAAAAATGCGCTTCATTCGGATATCTTCTTACAATATAGGTGTTAAGAAAAGGGTAGAAAAAAGGCTAGGCAAGCTAACCTTTTTCTCTACTATTCCATTTCACTCAAGAATGTTTCTAGATCTTCACGAGTAGATGGTACCTCAACTTCACCGTCAAGGATTTTCTGTTGCCATTCATCTACTGCTGTTCCGATTTCTTCAGTGAACGCTTCCTCATTCGTACGAGCAATGCTTACACCTTCATCTTCCAGACCATATTCGATCGTTTCACCGCCTGGGAAGTCACCTTCCATTGCGCGAGTAGAAACGTCTACAACTGCGTTGTCAACACGTTTAACCATTGAAGTCAACGTCACGTTGTAGTCAGTGCCATCAACTGTCACAGCACCTTCTTCGTATTGGTCACGGTCAACCCCAATTACCCATACATAAGCTTCAGGGTCATTGTTTTTGATGTCTTTTGCTTCGTTGAATACACCATTACCTGCACCACCAGCAGCGTGATAAATAACATCAATGCCACTGTTATACATGCTAGAAGCGATTTGACGTCCGCGAGCAGCATCATCAAAGCTTTCTGCATATTGAACTTCAACTTCGATGCTAGAATCTACGGATTTAACTCCAGCTTCGAAACCAGCTTCAAATTTGTTGATTAGTGGAGAATCGATACCACCAACGAAACCAACTTGCTTTGATTCTGTTTTATTCGCTGCAGCTACACCAGCCAAGAAAGAACCTTGATGTTCTTTGAAGACAATGTTAGCAACGTTTTCAGCTTCTGATACTGCGTCTACAAGAGCGTAGTTAGTGTCAGGGTTCTGCTGAGCAACTTTCGTGATCGCATCAGTCAGTTTGAAACCGATTCCAAAAACAAGATTATAACCTTGTTTTGTCAAACGAGTTAAGTTCGGCTCATAGTCACCGTTTGAATTCGATTGAGCATAAGCATACCCGTCGCCTTCAGTTAAACCATTTTCATCTCCAAAAGCTTGAAGACCTTCCCAAGCAGATTGGTTGAATGATTTATCGTCAACTCCACCAACGTCTGTTACCATTGCAGCAGAGAAGTCACCTGATGCTGATTCACCTTCAGAACCTTCTTCACTACTTTCGCCAGATTCTTCATCTGAGCTTTCGCTATCGCCGCTATCTGTTTCTTCAGACGTGTCATCGCCATTTGAACCTTCTTCACTATCGTCAGAAGATCCACAAGCAACCAGTACAAAGCTGAGTGCAAACAGCATTGCAACGATCATTAGAAAATTACGCATTTTCATAATATTACCCCCTCAATTGTGTTATCGATGCGTAAAAAATAAGTATAAAAGAAAGTTGTAGTTCCAAGAAACGACAACTTTCCTACTAAATATACCATGACTGGCAAACAAAATAAATAGAAAATCAATTATAAAAATTTAGACGATTTTACTGTGTATGCTGTTCTGGTTCAGAAGACAATACTTTTCTCGGCTTACTACCTTCATATGGTCCCACAATCCCTCTATCTTCCATAGCATCGATTAAACGTGCAGCTCTTGTATATCCTACACGGAATTTTCTTTGTAACATCGATACACTTGCGCTTTGCATCTCTAAAACTAATTGAACAGCATCTTCGAATAATTCGTCATCTACTTCTTCGTATGATTCATTGGTCTCATCAGGGATCATTTCTTCTTGATATTGAGCTTTTTGTTGCTCTATACAGAAGTCAACCACACGTTCTACCTCTTGATCTGATAAAAACGCACCCTGGATTCTAGTTGGTTTGGATGCTCCGACAGGTAAGAACAACATATCACCTTTACCTAACAGCTTTTCAGCCCCGCCGCCATCCAGTATTGTACGAGAATCAGTTGCAGAGGATACACTAAATGCAATTCGAGAAGGGATATTTGCTTTAATTACACCAGTAATAACATCAACAGACGGACGTTGAGTAGCAATGATCAGGTGAATACCTGCGGCTCTAGCCATTTGTGCAAGACGGGTAATCGCATCTTCTACTTCATTGGAAGCAACCATCATCAGGTCTGCCAACTCATCAATCAGAACAACTACATACGGAAGGTGAGGATGATTCTCCCCTTCTTCCTCATTCACTTTGTTTACATACTCATTGTATCCTTCAATATTCCTAGTTCCTGTATCAGAAAATAAATCATAGCGTCTTTCCATTTCAGAAACGATTTTCTTTAAAGCTTTAGCAGCTTTCTTAGGGTCAGTCACAACGGGAGCTAAAAGATGTGGAATCCCGTTGTATACATTCAACTCTACTTTCTTCGGGTCAATCATCATCATTTTAACTTCATGCGGCTTAGCTCTCAACAGAATGCTTGTAATTATTCCGTTCACACAGACACTTTTACCGCTTCCTGTTGCACCAGCAATCAACATGTGAGGCATTTTATTCAACTCAGCCGATACCGCATCACCAGCGATATCTCTTCCTAGACCGAATAATAACTTAGCTGGGTCTTGAATCTTTTTCTGCATAACTTCCCTGAGGGAAACTTGAGCAACCTCAGAGTTAGGAACCTCAATTCCTATAGCCGATTTACCTGGTATAGGAGCTTCAATCCGGATATCTTTAGCAGCCAACGCTAAAGCAAGATCATCATGTAAATTCACTATTTTACTGACCTTAACCCCGACATCAGGATACACTTCATATTTTGTAACTGCTGGGCCAACGTGAACCTTTGTGACTTTTGCTTTCACCCCGAAACTGTGGAAAGTTTGCTCAAGTTTCTTTACGGTAGATTGAATTTGAGATTTTTCATGCTGTTGAGAATGGACTTTGGGGCTCTCCAATAATTGTAGAGATGGAAGTTTATAAGACTCATTTTCAACTTCCGTCATCGGTAAATCTTGAATTTCTTCTCCGCCTTCTTCTGCCGAGTCCACTTGCTCAGTCCATTGTTTAGTTTCAATCGTTTCAACTGGCTCTTCTGGTTCGTCATAAGTCTCACTTGATTCTAAATTATTTTGAAAATCCTCAATTACTGGCTGATCATCAGCTGAAATAACTGTATCATTCTCATTTTGAGACTCGATTTTTTGCTGTTTCTCAGCTTTGGCTTTTTGCCTTTTTTCTTTTACGTTTTCATAAAAACTCTTAATTTTAGCAAAATATTTTGATGTAACATCCGTTAGAGAAATTTCTGTAATCAAAACTACTCCAATAATAACACCAAAAACCGCAATGATTTTGGCTCCCGCAGCCGATAACAAATAGAAGCTAGAGGCAAATAATAAAGCCCCAATCATTCCTCCACCGATACTAGAGTAACTTACTTCACCTGCTTGATATGCATCGAAATAGTCCCACGTCACCGTGAATATAGATAATCCCTCTGTGTTTAATATCGGTCCCTCAAAGGTTTGAACATGTGTGTATAACAACACAGATAAAAATAATATGTATGAACCAATCCATTTCGTGTTAAAGAAAGATGGCCATTCACGTTTAATCATTAAATAAAGGCCTAGTATAAAAATGAATAAACTGACTAGGATGTACCAGAAACCGAAAAACCACTGTAAAAGTGTTACAAGAGACTGTGGAATGAAACCCTCACCAATCGGTTGTATACCACTTGAAAAAATGGCGATCAATATCAATCCTAATCCAATGAGTTCAAATTTTAAGGTAGATTGTCTTTTTTTGTTGTTTTGCTTTTTCTTTTTACGTTTTGCCATCTCTTCTCACCTCATAAATAAGTGAAGCAGCCTTTTGGTGGCTGCTTTTAACCTATCATTATTATAGCATAATTTTATGGGTTGAGATATGACTCATATTCGATAAATAACTCCTGGTTGAAACTCTTGACGCAAATAGTCACCTGGGTCTGTAGAATTCATATGAACGATTTGATAAGAGTTTGTCTCCGTATCACGTTTTAATTTTAAGGTCGCATAGTTGATTGTTACCCAGTGAAACTCATCATAGGATTCCTCTTCGCCGAAAATTTCTTCTTCAAATAATGGAGTGTATAATATCATTGGACCACCTTCTCATCATCCTGATCAATCAACTCATTCAGCTTTTCAATTGCTTCCTTCACTCCACCGATTCCGTCTATCAATCCATATTTAACTGCATCTTCTCCAACCACATTCGTTCCTATATCTCTTGTTAAATTACCTTTTGCAAACATCAAGTCTTTTAATTGTTCCTCTGAAACAGAAGAATGTCTAACCACGAAATTAATGACGCGATCTTGCATTTTATCAAGGTATTCAAATGTTTGAGGAACGCCAATAACAAGACCAGTAAGCCTGATAGGATGTATAGTCATAGTGGCTGTTTCAGTTATGAACGAATACGTTGCACTTGTTGCTATAGGTACCCCTATAGAGTGCCCACCACCTAAAACAATTGAAACTGTAGGTTTGGAAATCGATGCAATCATTTCTGAAATCGCAAGACCAGCCTCCACATCACCACCAACTGTATTTAAAATTAGAATGACTCCTTCAATTTTAGGGTTTTGCTCAATAGCTACAATTTGAGGAATTATGTGTTCGTACTTGGTCGTTTTGTTCTTGGAAGGTAATTGTAAGTGACCTTCAATTTGTCCGATGATAGGTAATACATGAATATTCGATTCTGGCGATGCAGGTAAATTCGTTTGACCTAATTGTTTGATTTTCTCTACTAAAGCACTTGATTGATCATCTTCTTGGTTTGGGTTTTGTTTTTCTTCACTCACTTTTTTACACACCATCCTTTGAGAATAGTGTTCACAGAATGGTGCTATTAATGCAAAAAAACCTTATGCATTTTACATAAGGTTTTTAAGGAATCTTATTGAATTGTATGAATCAGAAGATTTTTTTCATCTTCTGTCAGTTCAACTAATGGCAAACGTACAGAGCCAACTTCGATGCCATAATGATTTAACGCTGCTTTGACTGGAGATGGTGAAGGAGCCATGAAACACGCTTTCATCTTCGGTAAAATATTCCTGTGAATTTCAGCAGCTTGTTTTACATTCCCATTCCAAAATTGATCGACCATTTCTTTTATTTCATTTCCTATGACATGTGAAGCAACAGAAACGATCCCGTTCGCTCCGACAGACATAGCTGGTATCGTAAGACTATCGTCTCCACTATATAGTGAAAAATCGTCTGGTGTACGATGAATGATTTCACTCATCATATCTAAACTTCCGCTTGCATCTTTTATGGATACAATGTTCGGAATGTTTGCAAGGGAAACCGTGACCTCAACAGACATATTAATAGCAGAACGACCAGGAATATTATAGAGCATGATCGGCAAATTGGTCGCTGCAGCAATAGTTTTAAAATGTTCATATAGCCCACGAGCGTTTGGCTTGTTGTAATAAGGAGTTACTAACATTATTCCATCCACGCCAGTGGCTTCGGCCTCTTTGGTTAATTCAGCAGCAGCTTTTGTTGAATTAGATCCAGTACCAGCCAAGACTGGTATTCGACCGTTTACAACTTTAGCAACATTCTCGAAAAGCTTCAACTTCTCATCTTTAGTCATCGTAGGGGATTCCCCAGTGGTCCCGGCTACGACTAACCCCTCAGTACCATTATTAATCAAGTGCTCCACTAATGGTTCGACTTTTTCTAAATCCAATTCGTCTTGACTATTGAAGGGTGTCACCATCGCTGTCAATATTCTCCCGAAATCCAAGGTTAATGGCTCCTTTCTTTACTCTACTCAGTTAAAAATTCATCATGTAAAGCAATGACGGCTTTTTCAAGGTCCGCCTCCTTAATTAATACCCAAATCGTAGTGTGACTATCAGCAGATTGCAAAATTTTTATCTTCTGCCTAGCTAAAGAAGATACAACTTTAGAAGCGACTCCGGGTACGCCTTGGATCCCTGCACCGACTGCAGATACTTTTGCACAATTTTCAACTACTTCAAATTGATATTGTAGTTTGCCAAGAATATCTTTTGTTTTTTCCAATTTATCACTTGGTACGGTGAATGTAATACCTTCGGCAAAAATATTGAAAAAGTCTACAGAAATACCAGCATCAGCTAAATGTTTGAATACCTGGTCATGGACGTCAATGACATCTCCAGTTGCTTCAACCTTTATTTGCGTAAGGCCAGAAACGTGAGCGATTCCTGTAACTATACGATCATTAATTGATCGATCGATTAAACCGTCTTTTTTAGCTGTGACAAGAGTTCCCGTATCCTCTGTATAAGTTGATCGTACCCTAATTGGAATCTTCTCTTGCATTGCGATTTCAACAGCTCTCGGGTGTAGCACTTTAGATCCTTGGTAAGCAAGGTGCACTATTTCATTGTACGTCATTACTTCTAGCGTTTCCGCATGCTTAACAATTACAGGGTCAGCAGTCTTAATACCGTCTACGTCAGTGAAAATATCCACATAATCTGCATTTAATGCTGCCCCTAAGGCAACAGCTGACGTATCAGAACCACCTCTACCAAGCGTGGTTGTATTGCCGTTCTCATCTTCTCCTTGAAAACCAGCAACAACTATTACGTCATTTGTTTTCAAATACTTCTGGAGAGTTGATGGATCCACTTTATTTATACGTGCATTTGTAAAATCATTCGTTGTTAAGAAACCCGCTTGGGCTCCAGATAAGGCAGTAGAAGTCATCCCCATCTTTTTTAACTCATTTGAAAACACAACAGATGAGATAATCTCACCACAGGACATGAGCATATCGACTTCTCGAGATGTCAGCATATGCTTCGGATGATCGACTAAACTTAATAATGTGTCAGTCGCATAAGGTTCACCCGCTCTCCCCATAGCTGAAACAACTACTACTACTTGGTGTCCCTCTTCAAGTGCATTTTTTATATGTTTAAAAGCATGTTCTCTTGCCTCGGAGTTTCTTACAGATGTTCCTCCGAATTTTTGAACTATAATCCCCATTTTCCACCTCGTATAAGAAATTATTTATTGTTTTCAGCGATCGCTTGTGCAATTTGGACTGAGTTGTATGATGCCCCTTTTAATAGATTGTCAGAAACAATCCATAAGTGGAATCCGTTAGGCACATCCAAATCTTTTCTGATGCGTCCAACAAATACATCTGTTTTGTTTTCTGCAGATAGTGGGGTCGGGTAAACCTGGTTCTCTATATCATCTTCAAGGACGATGCCTGGTGCTTCTCTTAAAACATTTTGTAGGTCTTCAACTGAAACGTTACCCTCATTTACTTCGACATACACACTTTCTGCATGTGAATAGAAGAATGGCAATCTGACACACGTCGCTGCAACTTGAAGTTCAGGAGTGTGCATGATTTTCTTTGTCTCATTGATCATTTTCATTTCTTCGAACGTATATCCATTCTCTTCAAATACATCTATCTGTGGCAATGCATTGAATGCAATAGGAAAATGCTTCTCTTCAGATTTCACCGGTAGAATATTAGCTTCTGCTTCTTTCCCGTCAAGCATAGCTCTTGATTGATCTTTCAATTCTTCTACAGCAGCGTTACCAGAACCAGATACAGATTGATAGGTTGATACAATAACACGATTCAACCCAAATTTACCGCGGATCGGTTCGAGCGCTGCAACCATTTGAATCGTTGAGCAATTCGGATTCGCAATAATACCTTTATGTTTTTGAATATCTTCTTTGTTTACCTCGGGTACGACTAATGGTACATCTGGATCCATACGGAAGGCACTTGTGTTGTCTATTACCACAGCACCTCTTTTAACCGCTTCATGTGCTAATTCTTTTGATATAGAACCACCAGCAGAAAATAGGGCAATTTCAATGCCTTCGAATGCTTCTGGTTTTGCTTCTTTAATAACAACTTTTTCCCCTCTGAAATCAATCGTTTGACCTGCAGAGCGTTTTGAAGCTAATGGGGTCAATTCCTTTATCGGGAAACCGACCAAATCTAACATTTCTAGCATTTTCTGACCAACAGCTCCTGTTGCGCCAACAATCGCTACATTATATTCTTTTTGATTCGACATATTTATTCCCCCATATCCTAGTTAATCTATCTATTGCACATCTTATCATATTTTCGGAAGTATCACATAAATTTTAGTAAGGTTTTAAAAGTGGTTGGAGCTGTTTTCCCTCGATTGCGCTCTCAATTGTTTCAGCTAACAAGCCCATATGAGCTACCAATGATGTTGACTTCTTCACTGGATCGTCTTGACCAAATGGTACAAAATATACATTTTTCGCGACAAGTAATTTTGCGAGATTAGTACCATTCAGTCCAAGTGCATCATTTGTCGAAATAGCCAAGACAACTGGCTTTCGGTTTCGCAAAGTTGCTTTAGCTGCCATCAGAACGGGTGAATCTGTCAGCGCATTAGCAAATTTACTCAGTGAGTTTCCTGTAAGTGGAGCCACAACCATGCAGTCAAGCGGTATTTTCGGTCCAAGTGGCTCTGCTTCTGGAATAGTAGAAATTAAGGATTTGTTTGTAATTTGTTTGATTTTCTCAATATGATCCGCAGCATCACCGAATTTAGTATCTGTATTTTGTACAGTATATGAAACGATGGGGTAGACTTCTGCCCCTTCATTAATCAATCGCTCAAGTTCAGGGTAAACGGCATCATAAGTACAATGAGAACCAGTTAACCCGAAACCTATTCTTTTACCTTTTAAATTCAAACTGAACAAGCCCCTTTCATGACTCTTGTTTAAGTATGACACTTTGAATCACTCGGGCTAAAATCTTTCCAGCAGTGTTGGGAGCAACCATCCCTGGTAAACCAGGAGCTAATATAGCTTTGATTCCTCTTTTTTTCGCAAAACGGAAATCTACTCCGCCTGGTTTCGATGCTAAGTCGATAATCAGGCTATCGAGTGGTAAAGATCGGATCGTTGAAGGTTGCACGACTAATTGGGGAACAGTGTTCACTAGAATATTGCAGTTTTCAACTGAAGAATCCAAGTCTTCAATGTGAACTGGCTTTGCATGATACTCAAATATCCTAGCAAGTTCATCCTCATTTCTAGAACATACAGATACATTCGCCCCTAAAGCAGAGAAAGTATGAACGAGCGTTTTACCCACACGTCCAAAGCCTATGATTGTAACGTTAGCATCATGGACTGTGAAATCAGTATGCTGGATAGCGAACATCAATGCTCCTTCAGCTGTAGGGATAGAATTATATATAGCCACATCATCCCGATCAAATAAAGGAATAATCTTTATTTTTTCACTTAACCTCGATAATAATGGAGTCATGATACCAGTAAACACAAGGCAGTTTTCACTTAAAGTATCGAAGAATTCTGGTTGCACCATCGGCGAACTTTCGGCGTAATGACTCTCAGCGTAACCTTCTTCATCGAGACCAGATACTGGAAGAATTACAGCATCAATCTGGTTTGCTGGAATATTCTCCAGAGTAGAAAAATAAACTCCCTCAATCTGAGCATCTACCTCTTCGAATCCCACGGCATACACAAGACTATCTCTTTCAACTAATTGCCTCATCATTTCAATGTTCCGAGCGTCTCCACCTATTACAACAATCGTTTTACCAGTTAACAACGTCACTCACCTACTCCTTCATCTTTTAGCCCAATATATTGTATGTATTCGTTATAAAAAAGTGAAAGACTAACACCTATAGAAGGAGTCAGTCTTTCACTTTATCAGGCTTAACGACAATCATATCTTGACCGACTACTTCAACATCAGACCATTTGATCATCGTTTCTCTCTCCCCTTTTTTAAATCCGAGCATGGAGAAATCCTGGATTAAAATATTTCTGATCGAACCGGTCCTTGGATCAATTTCCAAATCAGTTTGACCTAAAATGCCCAAACGTTCACCGTTCACCGCATCAATCAATTCTTTTCCCGATAAATCATTGTACCTCATAGTAACACCTCTTCCCAAAGGATGGTTACTATCATTATACGCGTGAAGGAACAATTAATGCTTCTGAAGGTTGCTCAGCAAACATTTGATTCATCAGCTGATTCATGTCTTCATGATTAACACTAACGAGTTTGCTAATCAATTCTTCCATGGATAGATGCGGTTGATTCAATAACTCATTCCTACCATTTCGATTCATTCGGCTATTAGGATTTTCCAGTCCAAGTACTAGTTGACCCTTCAGTTGTTGCACAGTATTCTGAAGTTCTTTCTCAGTAATTCCATTCAACTTCATTTCGTTAGTCGTTTTCAAAATCTCATCTTTCATTTGTTCAAGTTGATCAGAGTTAGTAGCACCGTAAATTGTAAACAATCCGTTATCCCTGAAGGAGCTATGGTAAGAAAAGATAGAGTAAGTTAAGCCCATTTCTTCTCTGATTTTCTGAAATAGTCTTGAGCTCATAGCCCCACCTAATACATTATCAATCACGGAAGCACTATAAATACCCTCATCACCAATTTGTAATCCAGGATACCCTAGGCAAAGATGTGCTTGAGAGACCTCCCTCTCATACGTTTTTGAATTAGTTAAATAGACTAGTTTCATAGGGTCATGTATACCTGACTGCTTTGAAACAGAGCCAAATAGCTCTTTGATTCGATCAATCAATTCTTCAGGAATATTTCCAGCAACAGAAACGACGATCCTTTCGGGGCTGTAATATTGCCTCATATAATCAAGGAGATCATTTCTTGTTAAGGAAGATAAAGTTTCTTCAGTACCTAATATTGTTTGCGCAAGCGGATGACCTTCAAAACTTATACCTTGAAGATAATCATGAATAATATCATTTGGTGCATCTTCAGTCATTGAAATCTCTTCCTCAACAACTTTTTTCTCACGCTCTAATTCTTTTTCCTCAATCAATGAGTTGAATAACATATCTGTCAAAATATCCAGTGCATAATCTGCATGTTGATCCATCGTTTTTGAATAAAAGCACGTAAACTCTTTAGAGGTAAAAGCGTTCACATGGCCACCGATCGCATCAAAAGATTCAGCGATCATTCGCGCATCGCGATTTTCTGTACCTTTAAAGAGCATATGTTCAACCAAGTGGGAAATACCATTTTGATGTGGTTGTTCATTTCTGGAACCTGCTAATATCCAAATTCCCAAAGAGACTGAGCGTACTGATGTTAGATGTTCTGCTACGATTCGTGTTCCGTTATTTAGTTGATATCTTTTGACCATTAAGAAGCTCCTTCTTTGTTGAATTGAAAAATAAATTAACAGTAAGCACAAAAAAAGAACTGGAAGATACCAGCTCTTTGTCTTGAATATTTCTAAGCTCACAGAAGTATCTTACTTAGAAGCTTGTTCTGTTTCTTGTTCTTTAAGAGCAGCTTTACGAGATAAATTCACACGACCTTGTTGATCGATTTCTTTTACTTTCACAAGCATTTCTTCGCCAATATCAGCAATATCCTTCACATTTTTAACATGTTCTTCAGCTAATTCGCTAATATGGACAAGACCATCTTTTCCAGCAAAAAGTTCAACAAAGGCTCCGAATTTTTCAATACGTTTCACCTTACCAAGATAAATTTCTCCAACTTCAACTTCGCGTACTAAATCTTCAATGATTTTTTTCGCTACATCAATTTTTTCACTTTCAGTAGAAGAAATGAAAATTGTACCATCTTGCTCGATATCAATTTTAACTCCTGTTTCTTCAATGATCTTATTGATCTGTTTTCCACTTGGTCCAATAACATCACGAATTTTATCAGGGTTGATTGCAAATGTCTTAATTTTTGGTGCGTACTGAGATAATTCACTGCGTGACGATGGAATCGTTTCAGTCATGTGATTCAAGATATCCATACGACCTTTTTGCGCTTGAGTCAATGCTTCTTCTAATATGTCTCTAGATAGCCCTTCAACTTTGATGTCCATTTGTAGCGCTGTTACACCTGCGGAAGTTCCGGCTACTTTGAAGTCCATATCTCCTAAAGCGTCTTCCATACCTTGGATATCTGTAAGAACGGTATAGTTGTCTCCAGATTTCACAAGACCCATCGCAATTCCTGCAACTGGTGCTTTAATCGGAACACCTGCATCCATCATTGCCATAGTACCCGCACAGATACTTGCCTGGGAAGTAGAACCGTTAGATTCAAGGATTTCTGACACGACACGGATTGTGTATGGGAAATCTTTTTCAGAAGGGATAACTGCTTCTAAAGCACGTTCACCCAAAGCACCATGTCCGATTTCACGACGGCCAGGTCCTCTGATTGGTCCTGTTTCACCGACACTATACTGAGGGAAATTATAATGATGCATAAAACGCTTCTCTTCAGCAAGGTCTAATCCATCAAGTATTTGAACATCACCTAATGCTCCTAGCGTACAAACACTTAGTGCTTGGGTTTGTCCACGAGTAAACATTGCAGAACCGTGTGTACGAGGTAAAACTTTCGTACGTGAAGAAAGTGGACGAATTTCATCGACACCTCTACCGTCAGGGCGAACCTTCTCTTCAGTGATCAATCGACGGACTTCTTCTTTCACAATAGAATCCAGTACATCTTTAACTTGCTTGATGACGTCCTCTTCAACTTCCTTTTCTTCGAAGGATTCAATCACAACTTGTTTGACGTCTTCTATTGCGTCCTCACGGGCTTTTTTCTCTTCTGTTTGAATCGCTGCAACTAAGCGGTCTTTTGCAAGTTTCTCAACTTCTTCAGCAATTGTTTCATCAGGAGTGAATAAAGGAATTTCAGTTTTTTCTTTCCCTACTTCTTCGATTACTTTCTCTTGGAATTCACACAGACGTTTGATTTCTTCATGACCAAACATGATCGCTTCTAACATCGTTTCTTCTGGCACTTCTTTAGCACCTGCTTCAACCATGTTGACAGCATCTTTGTTTCCAGCAACAGTCAATTGGATATCACTTTTTTCCATTTGTTCGATTGTCGGATTGATGACGAATTCATTATCGATTCTACCTACATTTACTCCTGCAATCGGACCGCCGAAAGGAATGTCTGATACACAAAGGGCGATCGAGGAACCGATCATTGCTGTAATATCTGAAGGGCAGTCTTGATCAACACTCATTACTGTGCTAATGACTTGAACTTCATTTCTGAATCCATCTGGAAACATCGGACGAATCGGACGGTCAATCAAACGAGAAGTCAGAACAGCTTTGTCACTAGGACGACCCTCACGTTTTATGAATCCGCCTGGTATTTTACCAACAGCATAAAGTTTTTCTTCGTAATTGATTGTTAAAGGAAAGAACGGTAAGTCTTTAGGTTTACTAGAAGCTGTTGCAGCCACCATTACAGATGTATCTCCGTAACGGACCATTGCAGCACCGTTTGCCTGTTTAGCTACTTCACCAATTTCAAAAGTCAAAGTTCTTCCTGCTAAATCTATTGAATATGTTTTCATTTCATTGGACATAAATCTTACGACCCCTCTCAAATCTATTGCTATATGTAATTATGGTGAAAAGTCCCACAACATATACAATAAAATATTCTGTAGAATGAAAGAAAAAGCGGGTCTTCGCCCGCTTTTCCAGTCTTATCTACGTAGTCCAAGTTTTTGAATTAAGTCACGGTAGCGCTGAACGTCTTTGTTACGTAAGTAGTTTAACAAGTTACGACGTTTACCAACCATTTTAAATAATCCACGACGAGAATGATGGTCTTTTTTGTGCTCTTTGAAATGACCATTCAACTCAGTGATTTGTTCAGTTAGGATAGCGATCTGAACCTCTGGAGATCCAGTATCATTTTCATGAGTCTTATATTCATTGATAAGCTCATTTTTACGCTCTTGTGTTATAGCCATCCTGTTCACCTCCTAATCTTAGTAATCCCCTGTTTCCTAGCGTTCGCTGGAGAAGCGAGAAGCCAAGAAAAAGGTTGTTTTCCATACAATCATACGATACATTTTTTGAAGGAAAATTGCAAGTCATATCCTACAATCGATTAAAGAATTTTTTTGTTTGTTTTTCATCCTCGTTCATCTGTTCAACCAATTCATCTACAGAAGAAAAGGTTTCTTCATCTCTTAAATAATGATGGAATTTCACCTCAATGGTTTCACCATAAATATCAGCATCAAAATCAAAGAGATAAACCTCTACAGATGGTTTTTCGTGTATATCTTCAAACGTAGGGTTAAAACCGATGTTCGCCATTCCGGAAAGGTGTTCATCATTTACCGTTGCGGTTACCGCGTAAACACCGACTTTAGGTACTAACATTTCGCTGTCAATGTCTAAATTTGCAGTGGGGAAACCGATGGTACGGCCTCTCTGATGACCTTTCTTTACTGGTGCACGAAGAGAGAAAACTCTACCTAAAAGCTCATTTGCTGTTTTCATGTCACCATTTTTCACAGCCTGTCTAATGTAAGTGGAACTGACTTTTTCTTCCCCTAAAGTAACTTTATCGATTACGCTGAATTCAATCGGTTCATCTGTATACTCCGGAAGATTTTCAAGTTTTCCCTTACCTTTATAACCAAATGAAAAATCAAATCCCCCGATAATGTGTTTTACATTTAAGTCAATGAAATAATGTTCTACGAATTTTTCTGGTGACAACTTAGACAATTCCTGACTGAAAGTAACAACAAATACATAATCGATTCCCATTGATTCAAATATCGATATTTTTTCATCAAGGGTCGAAATTAAGTGATCATGTAATTCTTCTTGTTTAATGACTGATTTGGGATGAGGATCGAAAGTCATGACGGCCGATTTGATGTTTTTTTCATCTGCAATGTCTATTGCATGCTGGATAACATGTTGATGACCAATATGTACGCCATCAAAATAACCAACGGCTACAGTTGATGGGTCAAATGACTGTGATGATGCATCTTCTGGTTTGGATAGTCTGAATACTTTCATGTTTCCACCTTCCTTACACTAGTACTTTTACTGGCTTCATCAGCCCTGTTTTTTTAGGGTGGGGTTGATAAATAGCTATCAAAGCTCCATTAGGATCAATAACCTTAAACATTTTTTCCTCAGTTAGTTCCTCAGGAATCGGTAAAACTTGTCCTTGATGGAAACGAATCAGCTCGGTGTCTGTGATGACATATTCACGCAGTTCTGGTAAAGCATATTTCATAGGTAAAAATATACGATCAAAATCCTCATCGTCCACCGCTTGTTGTATTTGTGAAAAAGTTACACTGTCATCAGAAACGAAAGCGCCAGATTGTAGGCGAGTCAATTCAGACATATGTGCAGGATAACCTAAAGCTTTTCCTATATCTACACATAAAGTGCGAATGTAGGTACCCCCTGAGCAGTGTACATTGAATGTGAAACGCACATCCATATCTCCTACCCGGACCAGTTCACCAGATAGGAGAGTTATATTATGTATTTTGACAACCCTTGATGGTCGTTCAACTGTTAATCCTTCTCTCGCATATTCATATAGTTTCATGCCGTTTACTTTTACAGCTGAATACATGGGCGGAATCTGATCAATTTCACCAATGAAATGATTCAAAGCTTTCTCGCATTCTTCAATTGATAATTCACGATCAACTTCTTTGGTTTCGACGGTCTCTCCTGTGAAATCTTCTGTAGTGGTTGAGCGGCCTAATGAGATTTCAGTTCGGTATTCTTTTTGATGTTGAGTCATTAAAGATACGATTTTTGTAGCTTTACCGATGCATATAGGTAAAACTCCTTCAACCTCTGGGTCCAGGGTGCCTGTATGACCAACCTTTTTAGTTTTCATTATTTTCCGGATCCGATCGACACAATCATGGGAAGTCATTCCTTTTGGCTTCCACAGAGGGATGATTCCGTTCATTTTTAAACCTCCATTGTGAGACACTTATATAGATTTAGAACTAAGATCAAAAAGTCTCAAACGATTTACTTGTATGTACCATAAGAAAAGCGCAAGTTCCCTGATAGAAACTTAGTGACTGGAGCTAGACAATTTAACGCCCACATTTTATATTTTCTTACAGGCTAAAATAATTTTACAACCTCTGAAATAACATATTCGTCATCGCAGAGGTTGCACAATTTCATTATTCGACTCGATTTACTCTTCATTCAGGTCTTGGATGATACGCTCGATTTTATTACCTCGCTCGATCGCTTCATCTATTTCAAACGTGATTTCAGGAGTTTTTCTAAGTCTTATTCTCTTACCGATTTCTGAACGGATGAAACCTTTTGATTTTGCCAAACCAACAAGTGTTTCCTCTTTTTTCTCTTCGTCTCCAAAAATAGAAATGAAAACTTTTGCTTGTTGAAGGTCACCAGTTACTTCAACACCCGTGACCGTCACAAAACCAACTCTTGGATCTTTTATTTTACGGGATAGGATATCTCCAAGTTCTTTTTTCATTTGTTCCGCTATTCGGTTTGCACGAATATTATTCATCAATGATCACCTCAGCGTGTCTCTTTCCATCAAAGCCATTCATATTCAATAATTGTCACTTCCAAATCAGTTCTACCTTCAATTTGAGCCAGGACATCTTGTAATATTTTCTCAGCCATTACTTTCTGAGTCGATACTGTCGCAATTCCAAAAGCTGTCCTTTGCCAAATATCATGGTAATCAATTTCTGTAATACTGACATTGTATCGATTTTGAATGGAATGAACGGTTTGCTTTACCACTGACCGCTTACTCTTCAACGATTGCACATCGTAAATCATGCACTCGACATAGAGGTAACCGATCATGTGCGTTCAATTTCTTCCATTACAAACGCTTCAATGATATCTCCTTCTTTAATATCGTTGAAGTTTTTGATTGTAATACCACACTCATAATTCGTTTGTACTTCTTTAGCATCGTCCTTAAAGCGCTTGAGAGTATCAATTTCCCCTTCGAACTGAACTACTCCATTACGAATGATGCGTACTCCAGCGTTACGAGAAATTTTACCTTCAATTACATATGAGCCAGCAATTGTACCGATCTTAGATACTTTGAATGTCTCTCTTACTTCAGCTTGACCAATAACTTTTTCTTCATACTCAGGGTCAAGCATTCCTTTCATTGCCGCTTCAATTTCTTCAATTGCTTTATAAATTACGCGGTGTAAACGGATGTCAATATTTTCTGTTTCAGCTGTACGCTTAGCATTTCCATCTGGGCGTACGTTAAACCCGATAACAACAGCATTTGAAGCTGCCGCTAAAATAATATCAGACTCAGTTATAGCTCCGACACCTGTGTGGATGATTTTAATATTAACGCCTTCTACTTCAATCTTTTGTAATGAAGCAGCAACTGCCTCCACAGAACCTTGGACATCTGCTTTAACGATAACATTAATTTCTTTCATTTCACCTTGTTTGATTTGCTCAAACAAGTCATCCAAATTAACTTTTGCAGAAGAACCACGGTCTTCTTCAACCTGCTTTTGAGAACGAAGGTCAGCGATTTGCTTCGCTTGTTTTTCGTCAGTAAATACGACAAAACGATCGCCAGCATGTGGAACTCCATTCAAACCAGTCACTTCGACCGGGGTTGACGGTCCAGCCTCAGTCACACGCTTCCCTAAATCATTGACCATAGCACGCACCCGTCCATATGTGGTTCCAACTACTAGAGAATCGCCAATTTTCAGAGTTCCGTTTTGAACTAAGAAAGTTGCTACGCTTCCTCGACCTTTTTCTAGCTGTGCTTCAATGACAGTACCAGAAGCAGTCTGTTCAGGGTTGGCCTTCAATTCTTCCACTTCAGCAACAAGATTAATCATTTCGACTAAATCATCGATACCTTCACCTTGCAAAGCTGAAAGAGGAACGAAGATCGTGTCTCCACCCCAATCTTCAGGTACAAGCTCATATTCAGTCAGTTCCTGCATGACTCGACTCGGATCAGCACCCTCTTTATCAATCTTGTTTACAGCAATAATGATAGGTACTTCTGCAGCTTTCGCATGGTTGATTGCTTCAACTGTCTGTGGCATTACACCATCATCAGCAGCTACAACTAGGATCGCGATATCAGTTACCTGAGCACCTCTTGAACGCATACTTGTGAACGCAGCGTGTCCTGGAGTATCCAAGAAAGTAATCTTTTTGTTATTTGATTCGATCTGGTAGGCACCAATATGCTGGGTGATTCCACCAGCTTCACCTTCAGTCACTTTTGTATGACGAATAGAGTCAAGTAAAGTTGTTTTACCATGGTCGACGTGACCCATAATAGTTACGACAGCAGGACGTACGATTAAATCTTCTTCATTGTCCTCAACAATATAGTTCTCTAAATCAGTCTTATCTACTACAATTTCTTCTTCAACCTCAACGCCGTAATCATCACAAATCAACTCTATAGTTTCAGAATCCAATTGTTGATTGATTGTAGCCATTACGCCTAACATCATTAACTTTTTAATGATTTCAGAAGAATCTTTTCCTAATTTTTCTGATAGTTCACCAACTGTCAACGATCCTTGATAGGTGATTTTTGATGGCATCTCTTGCTTTTTAGGCGGCTGCTGTTGTTTTTGATTATTATTCTGGTTACGTTGGTTTCTAGAACCTTTATTATTTTGGTTTCTATTGTTATTGCGATTATTGTTCTTATTGTTTTTCTTTGAGTGGTTCGGGTTATTTTGTTGCTTTGATTGATTCTGGTTCTTGGATTGATTTGGTTTATCTTTGGATTGAGTTGATTTTTGGTTGTTTTGGTTATTTTGGTTAGATGACTGTTGCTTTTTATTCTGCTTTTGGTCAGATGCAGCTTCCTTCTTCTTCTCTGGTTGCTCACTTTGTTGTTTAGGTGCCTGACCCTTGTTCAAGCGATTATCTAATTGTCTGATTGTATTTTCACTAATTGTAGACATGTGGTTAGCTACTTCGATATCCAACTGCTTCAGTTCTTGAATGACTTCTTTACTTGATAAATTGTGTTCTTTGGCATATTCATAAATACGCATTTTTTTCATACATTCACCCCCGTGATTAATCACCTAATAACTGTTCAAGCTTCTTTGCAAAACCTTGATCTAAAACAGCAACAGCTACTCGGTCATCCTTACCCAATGCTCTAGATAATTTTTCTCTATTATCAATCAAGTGATAAGGTACTTGATAACTTTTACACTTGTCGGTCAACTTCTTCTTGGTATTCTCAGACGAGTCAGAAGCAATTACTACTAATTTAGCTTCTTTAGAACGAATAGCCTGCAAAATGAGATCTTCTCCCAAGGCTATTTTTCTAGCTCG
Source organism: Halalkalibacillus sediminis (assembly GCF_002844535.1). Lineage (NCBI taxonomy): Bacteria > Bacillati > Bacillota > Bacilli > Caryophanales > Bacillaceae > Halalkalibacillus > Halalkalibacillus sediminis. The sequence goes on along the minus strand of NZ_PJNH01000001.1, from coordinate 491,203 downwards.
GTAAGCAAGCCCTAGAATGTTGAAATGTTTTTCTTGCATACTCATTCTCCTACTCGGTCCAGTAGATCATCATATATCGAATCATCCATCTTAACTTTTAAATGTTTTTGTAAAGCTCTGTTTTGCTTGGCGTCTTCAATTACCGAACGATTTCTTTGAATATACGCCCCGCGGCCATTTTGTTTACCACTTTCGTCCACAAAGACTTCACCTTGCTTGTTTTTTACAATTCGGATCAATTCTTTTTTGGGAAGCATTTCTTGTGTAACTACACATTTTCTTAAAGGTTCTTTTTTTCGCTTCGTCATAAAAAGATCAACCCCTTAATTATTCTAGTTCATCTTCTGGTGTTTCTTCTGTCGGATTGTCATCCTCTGAAAAAATCCCATCTTTTTCAGCTTCTGATTCACTTTTGATGTCAATCTTCCACCCTGTCAACTTAGCTGCTAGTCTAGCATTTTGTCCACGTTTCCCTATTGCTAGTGACAATTGGTTATCCGGAACAATAACAGTGGTAGCATGCTCTTCTTCGTTAACTAACACGTCGATTACTTTAGAAGGACTCAAAGCATTTGAAATATATACTACTGGGTCCTCTGACCAATGGACGATATCAATTTTTTCCCCACGAAGTTCATCCACTATTGTTTGTACTCTTTGTCCGCGCTGACCCACGCATGAACCTACTGGATCAACATCCGGGTCTTCCGAGTGGACACTAATCTTAGAGCGATCCCCTGCTTCACGTGCCACTGATTTGATCTCTACTAATCCATCGTATATTTCTGGCACTTCCATTTCAAACAATCGCTTCAATAATCCAGGATGAGTTCTAGAGACAAATACTTGTGGTCCTTTACTTGTGTTCTCAACACGTGTAACAAATACTTTCACACGGTCGTGTACTTCATACTGCTCACCAGGCATTAATTCGTTAAAAGGTAGTTTCCCCTCAACTTTACCAAGGTGAATGAACAGGTGACGTTGGTCCATTCTTTGTACTTTACCTGTCATAATGTCCTCAACACGGTCGATATAATCGTTATAAATAACTCCACGTTCCGCTTCTCTGACTCTTTGAGTAACAACTTGCTTTGCGGCTTGTGCAGCAATTCTTCCGAAATCTCTTGGAGTAACTTCTTCTTCGACTACATCACCGACTTCATATTTAGGGTCGATCTCCTGTGCTTCGTTTAACCCAATCTCTAATTCTGGATCTTCAACCTCTTCAACAATGTTCAAACGAGAAAATACTTTCATCGTACCCTCTTCCTCGTTTAAATCCACTCGGACGTTCGTGCGTGCGTTAAAGTTCTTTTTGTAAGCAGATACAATTGCAGCATCAAGTGCTTCTAGTAAAACATCCTTGTCGATCCCTTTTTCTTTTTCTAAAAACTGAATAGCATCAAATAAATCTGACTTCACCGATTTAACCTCCCTTAACTAAATGAAACAGCAATATTTGCTTTTGCAATCTTCTCAAACGGTATAATGACCTCTTTCTTTCTAGTCTTCACTTGAAAAGATAGTGTGACCTCATCATTTTCAAATGAAAGTAGATCACCGTAGAATTCTTTTTCTCCATCAAATGGCTCGTATGTTTTCACGTGAATGTAAGATCCTACAAATTTCTCGAAGTCATCCCGAGTTTTCAATTTACGTTCTACTCCTGGTGATGACACTTCTAAAAAGTAAGCTCCCTCAACAGGGTCCTCAGCGTCTAGTTTTTCACTTAACCGCTCGCTAACTTTACCACACTCTTCAATGTCAATACCGCCTTCTTTATCAATATATACACGAAGAAAGTGATTCTTCCCTTCTTTTACGAATTCAACATCTACTAATTCGAGATTCATCTCATCAACAATAGGTTGAACGAGTTCTTCTGTCTTCGAAATTACTTCTTTCTTGCTCAACGAATATACCTCCTTCACGAACGCATACATGTTTACATTAAATTTCCCTGCTGGTGACAGCAGGGAAGATAAAACGAAAGAGTGGGGTTCACCCACTCCTTCAAGACTTTACCGTATCTTGTGTATAACTCATTAAAAATATACCATATCCACCTATGCTATGCAACCATTAAATGGATGGTGCGAGCTTACACTACTTCTACTAAAACAAGGATAATTGATTTTCCTCTGGTAGACCTTCCAAGCATCCTTGGTGATCCAAGTATTCTAATACTGTCTTTGAAATTTTACTACGTTCTCTTATGTCCTGTTTTGATAAGAAGTCACCTTGTCCTCTTGCGTTCACAATGTTGATGGCAGCATTAGTACCTAAACCATCAACTGCATTGAATGGAGGGATCAATGTGTCTCCTTCAACAATGAATTCACTAGCTGAAGATCGATACAAGTCTACTTTTTGGAATGAATAGCCTCTTTCATTCATCTCTAAAGTTAATTCAAGTACTGTAAGTAAACTTTTTTCTTTAGGTGAAGCGTCATTACCTTTTTCTAAAATCTCTTCGATTCTCGCCCTAATGGCTTCAGAACCTTTAATCATAGTCTCTAACTCAAAATCTCCAGCACGTACCGTGAAGTAAGCAGCGTAGAATTCAATCGGATGATGGACTTTGAAATAGGCAATTCTGACAGCCATCAAAACATAAGCTGCAGCATGGGCTTTAGGGAACATATATTTGATTTTCTTACATGATTCAATATACCAGTCTGGCACCCCATGTTTCTTCATTTCTTCGATCCATTCATCTTGAAGCCCTTTACCTTTACGGACAAATTCCATGATCTTAAAAGCCAGGGAGTGCTCCAACCCTTTATGCATCAGGTAAACCATAATATCATCACGGCAACCAATAACCTCACCAATCTCACAAATTCCATCATTGATGAGTTCTTGGGCATTACCGAGCCAAACATCTGTACCGTGTGATAACCCTGAGATGATGACAAGCTCTGCAAACGTAGAAGGTTTCGTATCCTCTAACATTTGTCGAACGAAACGTGTTCCAAACTCAGGTACACCTAATGTTCCTGTTTTACACAGTATTTGATCTGCTGTGACACCTAACGCTTCAGGCCCCCCGAATATCTTCATTACTTCAGGATCGTTCGTTGGTACGTCATTAGGATCGATACCTGTCAAATCTTGCAACATGCGAATAACAGTTGGGTCATCGTGTCCTAGAATATCTAATTTAAGTAAATTATCATGAATGGAATGGAAGTCAAAATGAGTCGTCTTCCATTCTGATTTACGGTCATCCGCCGGAAATTGAATCGGCGTAAAATCATAAATCTCTTTATCATCTGGTACGACAATGATACCGCCAGGGTGCTGTCCTGTCGTACGTTTTACGCCTGAACATCCTTTAACCAACCTAGCAATTTCTGCTTGGCGAACCATCATCTGATTATCTTGAGCATAACCTTTCACATATCCAAAAGCGGTCTTTTCAGCAACAGTTCCGATTGTTCCAGCTCGAAATACATTCTCTTCACCGAACAATACTTTCGTATAGTGGTGAGCTTTAGGTTGGTATTCACCTGAGAAATTCAAATCGATATCAGGGACCTTGTCACCTTTAAATCCAAGGAATGTTTCGAAAGGAATGTCTTGGCCTTCTCGAATAAGAGATGCACCACACTCTGGGCATTCTTTTTCTTCTAAGTCGAAACCTGAACCGATCGAGCCGTCTGTGAAAAATTCATAGAAATCACAAGAAGGACAAATGTAATGAGGTGGTAATGGATTCACTTCAGTAATTTCGGTCATTGTTGCTACGAATGAAGAACCAACTGAACCCCGAGAACCAACTAAATAGCCATCATCCAATGATTTCTTCACTAATTTTTGTGAAATCAAATAAATGACAGAGAAACCATTATCGATAATACTCGTCAATTCCTTTTCAAGTCGTTCTACTACGATTTCAGGAAGATTGTCCCCATAAATATTTCTTGCTCTGTTGTAGCACATCTCTCTAATTTCATCATCTGCACCATCTATATTCGGAGTGTACAAATCCTCTTTTACCGGTTTCACATCACCAATTTGCTCTGATACCCAATTTGTATTTGTAATGACTATTTCTTTAGCTTTTTCTTCGCCAAGAAAAGAGAATTCTTCTAACATTTCATTAGTCGTCCTAAAATAGACATCAGGTTGTGTTTGACGATTTAATGGATTACCACTTTGAGAAGCAATCAAAATTTTACGGTAGACCTTTTCATGCGGGTCTATATAATGTGTATTACCTGTAGCGACCACTTTTTTGCCAAGTTTCTCGCCAATATGAATAAGCTTCTTGATCAATTGCTTAATTTGTTGCATAGATTGCACAATCTCTTTTTCTATCAAGTGATAGTAATTCATAGGTGGTTGAACTTCGATATAATCATAGAATTCAGCCACTTTCTCAGCGTCTTCCTCAGATTTTAAAGCGATTGTATCGAACAGCTCACCTTGATCACAACCAGACCCTAAAAGAAGTCCTTCCCGATGACTAGATAACTTTGACCGAGGAATACGTGGCACTCTGTGGAAATAATCAACATGGGCCATAGAGACAAGTTTAAATAAATTCTTCAATCCTTCTTGTGATTGAGCCAAAATGATTGTGTGGAAGGGTCTGGATCGTTTATAAGCGTCACCTTCACCAATATGACGATTCAAATCTTTATGATTAGTAATCTCTTTTTCAATTGTCGATTTGATGAAATTCCATAGTAAATATCCTGTAGCTTCAGCATCATAAATGGCTCTGTGATGCTGAGTCAATTCTATATTCAGAAACTTACAAAGCGTATTCAAACGATGGCTTTTTAGTTCTGGATGTAGAAAACGAGCCAATTCTAATGTATCAATGACTGGATTAGTTACTTTCGGTCGATCCATTCTCTTAAAAGCAGCATTGATGAATCCGATATCGAAGCTCGCATTATGAGCTACTAGAATATCCCCACCCATCCATTCATCGAATTCTTTCATCACTTGTTCGATTTCAGGAGCATCTTTTACCATGTCATCCGTTATTCCCGTTAGATTAGTGGTCGTTTCACTTAGCTTCTGATGAGGGTTAACGAACCGTTCAAAACGATCGATAATTTCACCCTGGTAAATCTTCACAGCAGCCAATTCGATGATTTTGTCATAAGTTGCTGATAGACCAGTCGTCTCGACGTCAAATACCACATATGTTGCCTCTTCTAAAGGACGATCAGCTTCGTTATATGCAATTAAAACTCCATCATCTACGACGTTTGCTTCCAGACCATACAATACTTTAACACCATTTTTTTCACCAGCTTGGTGCGCTTCAGGGAATGCTTGTACAACAGCATGATCGGTAATCGCAATTGCAGGATGTTCCCACTGGGCGGCTTGTTCTACTAAACGAGTAGCTGAAACCGTTGCATCCATTGTACTCATGGTCGTATGAGCGTGCAGTTCGACACGTTTTTCTTCTGAAGCAGTCTGATCTTTTCTAATTACAGGTTTGATTTCATTCAAATCATTCCCCATCATCATCAGTTCATTGGAATAAGTATCTGTTTGAATGCTTCCACGAGCTTTCAACCACATTCCTTCTTTGACCATCTGGAATAATTGTTTCTGTTCTTCTCCTTTTGAAAACAACTTGACCTGGATGGAATCTGAATAATCGGTGATGCTGATAATCAGTAGATCACGTCCTGAACGTAAGTTACGAATATCAACATCAAATACGTAACCTTGAATAGTCATTCTTTTTTCTTCGTCTAATATATTCTGGATTCCAATAGGTTCATCTTGAATCGACTGGCCTAAGACAAGAGGTCCTTTAGGCTTCTCATCTTCACCTGAATTTTTCATGCGTTCCTCTTTATCTTTAATCGCTTGTTGGATATAGTTTCTTTCCTCTTCAACTTTTCGTTGCTGGAATTGGCTGATTTCATTCTCATCTTTAGCTACGTTAATATGTATCGTATAATTTTTTAGTCCTTTTTGGTTACAAAATTCTTGGAGAAGTGGTGTGATTTTTCGTTGAATCATCTGGCTTTCTGTTTCATTTCTCGCGCATAAAATTATTTGGTTACCATTGATTTCTGGTTCTTGTTCACAAAGGTAATCCTTATAAGCGGGAAAAAGATCATGAACAGAATGTATGAACGTTTTCCAGTATTTATTGATTTCTTCATCTGATAGAGACTTATTTTCCGAAGTAATAATAATACTGACCTGGGCGATTTGAAGAAAAGCCTCACGTAATTTCGCTTCGAAAATTTCTACTACTTCGCACGGAAAAGGTTCAGAATTATGAATATGGAACTGCCATTCTTTTCTTTCTTTAATGACGGTCAACCGTTCTAAATAAGCATCGTTAAATTCTCGTTCAACAATTTCTTCAGGCATTTGTATTTGTTGAAGTAAAAGATTCAGTTTTTCTTTTTTTGAAAGGTCCATTAATAGTCCCCCATTTTTCTATGACTCTCATGAAGTTCAGTTTAAATATCACTTTTTGATGTAAAGAACCCCTGCCACTGAGATGGCAGAGGTCTCAAATAGTTCTCTATATATTTTATAATGAATGGAGAAAGTCTACAAGTCGATCAACGTGAATATCTTCTTGTTCACCAGTGTCGCGGTGCTTGAACTCGATATAGCCCTCGCTCGCTCTTTTACCTACAGTGACACGATAAGGTATGCCAATTAAGTCACTATCATTGAATTTAACGCCTGCACGCTCTTTACGATCATCGTATAGAACTTCTAGACCTTTATCGAGAAGTTTCTCGTAAATAGCATCAGCAATTTCTACAAATTCTTCTTTCTTTGCATTCAAATTCAATAAATGGACATTAAAAGGTGTCAATTCCTTCGGCCATAACATACCAGCTTCATCATGATACTGTTCCACTACAGCAGATAATGTTCTGGAAACTCCTATTCCATAACAACCCATCACAAAAGATTGTGTTTTCCCTTGCTGATTTAAGAAATTGGCATTGAGCTTGTCCGCATAAAGCGTACCCAGCTTAAAGACATGACCTACTTCAATACCTTTTGCGAATTGGATCGTACCATTCCCATCAGGTGAAGGGTCACCTTCTTCTATAAAACGTAAATCTGCGAATTGTTTTACCACAAAATCACGTTCAGGAGTCACATTTGTGAAATGGTATCCGTCTTCATTGGCCCCGCAAGTAGCATTGGTTAAGTATTCAACTGCCTGATCAGCGATAATTTCAACATTTTCTGGAACATTGATTGGACCTAACGAACCGAATCCTGCCCCCATCGCTTCACGTGTTTGTGCTTCAGTTGCCAATTCAACTATTTCGGCATCATATAAATTTTTAAGTTTTACATCGTTAACTTCATGATCTCCACGTGTCACAACTAGCACAGGCTGCTCATCGATGATAAACATGATAGCCTTTAAACCTTCTGCTAAAGAATGTCCAAGGAAATCTGCCACCTCTTGCATCGTTTTCGCATTCGGTGTCTCAACCTTCTCTAGAGGTTTCGCTTCATCAGAACCTTTTTGATATGAAGCTACAACAGGTGCCATTTCAACATTTGCAGCATAATCAGACTCAGTCGAGTATGCAATGGTATCTTCACCAATTTCAGATAGAACCATGAATTCGTGAGTATCTTTACCACCCATCGCACCTGAGTCGGCGATTACAGCGCGGAAATTCAATCCGCAACGCTCAAAGATTCTTTTATATGCATTGAAGAGAACATCATATTCATCATCTAAGGATTCATAGGATTCATGGAAAGAGTATGCATCCTTCATTAAAAATTCTCGTCCTCTTAATAAACCGAATCGAGGTCTTTTTTCATCTCGATATTTATTTTGAATTTGGTAGACCGTAAAAGGTAATTTTTTATAAGAGTCTACAACATCACCCATTAAAGAGGTTACCACTTCCTCATGAGTTGCCCCTAGTGCAAAATCACGGTTATGTCTATCCTTCAGTCGCATCAGCTCTTCACCCATCGTATTCCAACGATTAGAATTCAACCACAGTTCAGCTGGCTGAAGGGACGGCATTTGAATTTCTTGTGCTCCTGCACGGTCCATTTCTTCTCGAACAATATTTTCAACTTTTCTCAGGACCCTTTTACCTAAAGGTAAAAAATTGTAGACTCCTGAAGCAAGTTGGCGGATGAAACCAGCTCTTAGTAATAATTGGTGACTCTTAATTTCTGCTTCTGCTGGTTCTTCACGTAATGTAGGAATAATCATTGTACTTTGTCTCATAATAAGCTTCACCTCTAATTACATAGTAATATGCTACATAAACAACCGTTCAATATCATTCCAGGTCACGATAATCATAAGAAGGAACAATAACGCAAAACCTATGAAATGAACAACGCCTTCTTTTTGCGGATCCAATGGTTTCCCTCTTATTGCTTCTAACCCAATGAACAGTAAGCGACCACCGTCTAATGCTGGCAACGGGAGTAGGTTGACTATACCAAGGTTTATACTTAGCATTGCCGTCCAAGTGAAGAAGTTCATGATTCCTGTCTGAACGATGTCGTCAGTTGCTGAGTAAATACCTACAGGCCCTGCTAAAGCATCAAGCGATAATTGTCCAGTCACTAACTGACCTACAGCATTAATTATTAATACAGTAACATCATACGTTTGAGTAAATCCATATTTGATGACATCCCCTGGTGATTTTTCAAAAGAAGCCATTACACCAATCCTGCCGATGGTTTCCCCACGTTCAGTAACTGATCCAACGGTTAACTGATTCTCAACAATTTCACCTTCACGATCAACGCTAATTTGTATATCTTCATCTGGCATGTCTTGAACAGTTAATACGAAATCCATCCAGTCTTCCACTGGATCACCATTAATCGAAACGACTTCATCGCCTTCCATCAGGCCAGCTTGATCAGCCGGAGAATCCTCTTGGATCCCTCCTAAGACAGCTTCTTCTACTGGAACACCCTGTATAAAGCCGAGTCCGATAAAAATAGCGATTGCTAAAAGAAAGTTCATCATGGGTCCTGCAAACACTTGCATACCTTTTTTACCAACTGATTTAGAAGTGAATTGGCGATCATAAGGCGCGATCATCGTTTCTTTTTCATCCATTACGAACAAGGCCTTACGGTCAACCTCATAATGATATTTTTCTTCAGTATCCAAGTCATAGCAATCGACCGTCAAGTCATGATCTAAATCGATTCTTTCAACCTCTACCACTTTTGCGTTAGGGTATTTAGATTTGTTATTGACGATGATTTTATTAACTTTACCAACATCATTGAACTCTAGCCCAATATGATAACCGGGTTTCAAGTCAACAATTTCAGGGTCTTCCCCTGCTACACGCACATATCCTCCGATAGGGAGTAATCGTACAGTGTATAATGTTTCATCTTTTCGATAAGCAAAAATCTTCGGTCCAAAACCGATAGCAAATTCTCTAGCCAGCATTCCTGCTCGCTTAGCAAAAATCAAATGACCTAGCTCATGGATAAACACAAGCAGTCCAAACATGAATATAAAAGCTATAACTGTATTCATGATAAGCACCTTCCTTTAGCCGTTAGCAGCTTTAACTCTCTCTCTTGTTTCTTGGTCCAGTGAAATAATGGTATCTAAATCTGGTTTAGAAATAGTTTCATGATTGCTCACAGCTTTTTCAATTACTTCCTCAATATCAAGAAAAGTTATTTTGTCTTCTAGAAATAGCTGGACGGCTTCTTCATTCGCTGCATTGAAAACAGTTGGTAATGAACCGCCTGTCTTACCTACATTATACGCCATTTCTAAACATGGGAACCGTTCAAAGCTCATTTCCTGAAAATGCAGTTGCCCAAATGATAGTAAATCTAATCCTTGACTCATTCGATAATCTGAACGCCCTGGATAAGTAAGGGCATATTGAATAGGGATTCTCATATCAGGTGTTCCCAGTTGAGCCATGACGCTTTGATCGTTGAACTCTACCATTGAGTGTATGACACTTTCTTTATGCAAAATAACATCTATCTGATCATAAGGAACATCAAATAACCAATGAGCCTCAATTACTTCAAGGCCTTTGTTCATCATTGTCGCAGAGTCTATTGTTATCTTAGCACCCATACTCCAATTCGGGTGCTTCAAGGCATCACTTTTAGTCACACCTTTCAATTCTGCACGACTTCGGTCCCTGAAGCTGCCACCAGACCCTGTTAAAATGATACGCTTGATCGACTCTTTTGATTCACCTTTTAAACATTGATGAATTGCTGCGTGTTCACTATCAACTGGTAGAAGCTCTACATTATGTTTCCTAGCTTCTTCCATGACTAAGTGCCCCGCGGTTACCAAGGTCTCTTTATTAGCAAAAGCGATTTGTTTTTTCGCACGAATTGCATCTAAAGTCGGTTGTAGCCCAATACTTCCGAGAATGGCATTAACAACAATATCGATTTCGTCCAAGCTAGAAATTGTACGTAAAGCCTCCAAGCCGGAGGAAACCTTCGCATCGTAAGTTATGTCTTTTTCTACTTGCTCTTTTATGTTTTCATCTTTAGTTACAATGTATTTCGGCTTCATCTCCTGAATAATCGGTAATGCTTTATCTACCTGAGCTCCAAAAGCAAAGGCATATAATTCAAATTGTTCAGGGTGTTGTTTAAGCACTTCGATCGTTTGTAGACCGATTGAACCTGTTCCACCTAATAAAGTCACTTTTTTCATATCTGAATCCCTCATTGCTTTGAAAATTATTTGATCCCTATTAAATAAGATTTAAAATGTTGGCTAGGAAAAGAACTGAATAAAATGCAAAAACGGAATCATGAAAATCAGGCTATCAAAACGGTCCAAAACACCACCATGACCTGGAAGGATTTTACCAGAATCCTTGATTTGATATATTCTCTTAAAGGCTGATTCAACTAAGTCTCCAATTTGGGCAAGTATAGAAGCTAAAATAGATACTAAGATAACTACTAACATACTTTCATGGATAGTGAATATAAGTTGAAAAACTACTGCTACTATAACTGCACAGACGATTCCACCCACGAAACCCTCAATGGTTTTCTTGGGACTTATAATTGGCCACAGCTTATGCTTACCGAACATTTTCCCGAAGAAGAATGCCCCTGTATCAGTTAACCAAATGATCAGTAGAACGAAAAAGACATACTCAAGTCCTTCCATTCGAGTTTGAATGAAATAAGCAAAACCTAGTCCTACATAAATGGTGGCCAACAAAATAAAAGATACATCGTCAAAATTGAATTGATTCTTCACTAACACAGTGTATGCCATTAATGTAAGCACAACTAAATATAAAACTTCACTTCGGTCCAAATGTATGTATTCGAACAGAGAAAATACTCGATCGTTCAATAAAAGAATCCATAATAAAAAAACACTTAAGAAGGTTGGAAATGATAGTAATGGAATGTGCTTCATTTTAATCAATTCCAACAACCCAACTGTTGCCAATAGATAAATAAAAAGTACAAACGGTAAATTACCGATTATTATGAACGGTAAAAATATTATTAATCCAAAGATTGCTGTTACTATTCGTGTTTTCATCTAGACACACCTTACTATAAGCCGCCAAACCTTCTACCGCGGTTTTGATATTCTAAAATCGCTTCATCTAAGGCCTCGCGATCGAAATCAGGCCAGAATTTATCTGTAAAATAAAACTCAGAATAGGCAAGTTGCCATAATAAATAGTTACTTAAACGTTTTTCGCCACTAGTTCGTATCAATAGTTCAGGATCAGGCATTCCAGAAGTATACAAGCGGTCCGAAACGGTTTTTTCATTAATATCTTTCACCGACAACTTTTCTTCTTGTATGTCCTCATATATACCTTTCATTGCATCTATAATCTCATGTCGACTACCATAATTCAACGCAAAGTTTAATTGAAGACCAGTATTATCTTTCGTTTGATCGATTGAATATTGGACAGCCTCTCTAGTTAATTCAGGCAATGAATCAAAGTTTCCGATCGTTGTCACTCTAACATTATTCTCTATTAAGTCTGGTAAATAGGTGTCAAGAAATTGAGAAGGTAGCTTCATAATGAATTCTACCTCATTTTCAGGTCGCTTCCAATTTTCAGTTGAAAACGCGTAAAGCGTAAGTGCTCCTACTTCAAGCTCAACAGCACGCTCAACAACCCTTTTGATCGTTTTCATTCCTTCTCTATGACCAGCAATTCTAGGAAGACCTCTCTTTTTCGCCCACCGGCCATTCCCATCCATGATAATCGCTATGTGTTGAGGAATATTATTCCTATCTAGTGACTCTGCTTCTTTTCGCTTCTCTTTAGAACGAAAAAACATATAAATCCCTCTCTACTAAATAAACATTAAGCTCTGTTAAAAGTAATTGATAATTTACTTACCACTTATGCGGATTCTTTCAAAGAACAGAATAAGTTTCAACACTAATCTTAACAGAACCAATCAAAATTTAAGAAAAATATAGCTTTCGCTTACTGGAGCGAAAGCTAATCAGTCAAATTTATAAAATACTTACTATACTTCGGTCATTTCTTGTTCTTTATCTTCTAACATTTTATCAATTTCTTTGATGTGTTGATCAGTTTCTTTCTGAACATCATCTTGATAGCTACGTAGTTCATCTTCAGTGATGTCGCCTTCTTTTTCTAGCTTCTTCAATTGATCGTTTGCATCACGACGAATATTTCTAACTTGTACGCGTGCTTCTTCAGCGTATTTCTTTGTTACTTTAACTAAATCACGACGACGCTCTTCAGTCAAAGCAGGAATTTGAATACGGATAACATTTCCGTCATTATTTGGTGTCAGACCTAAATCCGCTTTTTGAATGCCTTTCTCAACATCTCCCATAGCTGATTTATCAAATGGAGTGATAACTAATAGACGTGGTTCAGGAGCTGAAACGGTAGCCAATTGGTTTAATGGTGTGTTAGCTCCATAATAATTTACATACACTGTATCGAGTATAGCCGGGTTAGCTCTTCCCGCTCGTACAGTAGATAATTGGCGTGAGAATGCTTTAACTGCACTCGTCATTTTTTCTCTGCTTTCCCTAATAACTGAATCACTCATTACGACTTCCTCCTAATAATTGTTCCAATTTTTTCGCCATCAATAACTCGCTTGATGTTACCTTTGTCCATGATGGAAAAAACAATTAGTTCGATGTGGTTATCCATACATAATGTGGATGCTGTAGAATCCATTACGCCTAAACCTTCATTCAATAAATCCAGGTATGACAGTTCTTGATACTTTTGAGCATCCTCATTAAGGGTTGGGTCATCATTATAAACCCCATCGACATTATTTTTAGCCATCAAAATAACATCAGCTTCCATTTCAGCAGCCCTTAAAGCTGCCGTTGTATCAGTAGAGAAGTAAGGGTTACCCGTTCCACCTGCAAATATTACTACTCTCTTCTTCTCAAGATGTCTCATTGCTCTTCTACGAATATATGGTTCTGCTACTTGTCTCATCTCAATAGATGTTTGAACCCTAGTCTGAATATCCAGGTTTTCCAGTGCATCTTGAAGAGCTAGTGAATTCATGACAGTAGCAAGCATGCCCATATAATCCGCATTGGCACGGTCCATTCCCACTTCACTACCTATTTTACCACGCCAGAGGTTTCCTCCGCCAACAACAACTGCAATTTCCACTCCAGATTCTTGTACTTCTTTAATTTGCTGGGCAATTGATTTGATGAAGGTCGGGTCAATACCACTGCCCTTTTCTCCACTAAGTGCTTCTCCGCTTAATTTTAAAACTACTCTTTTATATTTAGGTGTCGTCATAGTTACCTCCATTGTACTGTATGTAAGGATATTAAAAAACTTAATAATTCTCAAAAATAGGGAACACTTGGTGTCCCCTATTTGGATTGAAAATTATTATTTCTTAACTTGACTCATAACTTCATCAGCAAAGTTTTCGTCACGTTTTTCCATTCCTTCGCCAACTTCAAAGCGTACGAATGTTGAAACTTGACCACCTTTTGATTCTACATATTGTTTAACTTTTTGGTCTGGATCTTTAACAAATGACTGCTCTAGCAAGCAAATTTGTTCAAAGAATTTTCCAAGGCGTCCTTCAACCATCTTTTCTACGATATTTTCAGGTTTACCTTCGTTCATAGCTTGTTGTTTAAGCATTTCACGTTCTTTATTTGCTTCTTCTTCAGGTACCTCATCACGGGAAATATAGCGAGGGTTAGCAGCAGCAGCATGCATAGCGATGTCTTTAGCTACTTGCTCATCAGTAGTTCCTTCCACTAATGAAAGAACACCAATTTTTCCTCCCATGTGAAGGTAAGCACCAAATGAATCGTTATCAGTTTTTTCTAGGACAACGAAACGACGCAATGAGATTTTCTCACCAATTTTAGCGATAGCTGCAGTAATATATTCTTCAACTGTATCGTCGCCACCGTTAATCTTTTGAGTAGCAGCTTCTTCTACGTTAGCTGGCTTATACTTCAAGATATGAGTAGTTAGATCATTTAATAAAGTTTTGAACATGTCGTTTTTAGCAACGAAGTCAGTTTCAGCATTGACTTCGATCAATACTGCTTCATTTCCTTCAGTAATGATGTGTGCAGAACCTTCTGCAGCAATACGGTCAGCTTTCTTAGCAGCTTTAGACATACCTTTTTCGCGTAGGAAATCAACCGCCGCATCGATATCACCGTTTGTCTCTTGTAAAGCTTTTTTACAATCCATCATACCTGCGCCAGTTTTTTCGCGCAATTCTTTAACCATTTGTGCTGAAATTGCCATAATATTTCCTCCTTGAGAGTGATTATAGTTATTCTTTTTAAAAAGGGTGATAAAAGGTCCCCCTCTTATCACCCTTCACCTTTTTTACTCTTCTACTGATTCTTTTTCTTCTTGATCAGCTAATGTTTCTACTTCTTCTTCAACTTCCTGAGTAGCTTCACCTTGTTTAACTTCTAAAATAGCATCTGCCATTCTTGAAGTCATTAGTTTAACGGCACGGATTGCGTCGTCATTCGCTGGAATGACATAGTCGATTTCATCTGGATCGCAATTCGTGTCAACCATTGCTACGATTGGAATGTTCAATTTATGAGCTTCTGCTATTGCAATGCGCTCTTTACGTGGGTCTACGATGAATAATGCATCAGGGATGCCCTTCATGTCTTTGACTCCACCTAAGAATTTTTCAAGACGATCTTTTTCCTTAAGAATCATAACTACTTCTTTTTTAGGAAGTACATCGAAAGTACCGTCTTCTTCCATTCTCTCGATATCTTTCAAGCGATTCACACGTTTAGTGATCGTTTCAAAGTTTGTTAATGTACCACCTAACCAACGTTGGTTTACATAGTACATACCTGAACGGATAGCTTCTTCTTTCACAGTATCCTGTGCTTGTTTCTTAGTTCCTACGAATAGGATCTTTCCACCGTCTGCAGCAACTTGCTTAATAAAGTTGAAAGCTTCGTCCACCTTCTTAACTGTTTTCTGCAAATCGATAATGTAGATACCGTTACGCTCCGTGAAAATGTAACGCTTCATTTTCGGGTTCCAACGGCGTGTTTGGTGTCCGAAATGTACACCAGCTTCTAGCAATTGCTTCATTGAAATAACTGCCATAATAAATTCCTCCTTAGGTTTTTTCCTCCGCTTAGTTCATTAATGAACGAGGACTTTTGCAAGCACCTCTCGTCATTTCCGTAAGCGTGTGTATTTAACACCAAAAATAAATATATCATATGGCAGTTGCTAAGACAAGTAAAAAAGTTGTTTTTATTGATTAAATTTAACAATTAATTCTACTTCTGTTTTTCCGCGATCAAGCTGCTTTGCAATCGATTCAACAGTATGTCCAGAATTATATAGTTGGAGAACCATACTTTGAAAGGAAGGCTGTTCAATTTTGTCTTCAACAGCTAATTGATCTGGCTGATATTTATGCTCATTTGATGGATGATTAACAGCTGGTTTTGGCAATTCTTCTTCTGCCAAATACTCATTAGTCTGGATTTCTGACTCTTCTTTCTGTTTTCCTTTATTCAAAGAATGCTCTGTATGTTTTCGATTAACTGAAGACTCACCATTAACAGACTTGATTTGCTCGGTGAATTTCTTATTCTCATCTTTGATTTCTAATAGATAAGAACTGAAAATGTCTTCGACTTCTTGAGTTCTTTTATCAAATTGCCTTTCACCTTCTGATAAGGCCTGAACCTTCTGATATAGCCAAAAAATCGCTATAAAAGAAACACCATGGAGCACTAGGCTGAATATTACTAATATATTTCCCATAATTAACCCTACTTTATCCAGAGTAATCGATGTGTTTACCGAGAAAAGGGTGATCAACTATTTCCTCTTCTTCTTTAGTCTTTCGTTTATTTTGAGAAGTCTCCAAGGTTTCTTTACCTTCCTCCTCATGGATATTCACATCGTCTTTTTCATTTGTCTCTAATACTGACTTCCGCTTGGCTTCAAGTTGTTTCAATTGAGCTTGCGCCAATTGATCTTGGGTTAATTGACCTCTTTGTTGCAGTTGATCCTGTAGTTGACCCGCATCTTGTGTTCTCGGAAGAGCGACTTGCATTTCTACACCTTTCCAACTCATGAAATGACATCCCTTCAGTTATTATAAAGGTGATACTGTAAAATCATTGTCACGAAAGACGATTGAAACATATTTTTGCTCTTTGTTGAACGATCTCGAATATTTACCCGATATAACTTGGACATTAGGATAAATGATTCCGGTAGCAGATAATTTCAAAACTTCTAATTGATCGTCATCTGTCAAATACTGATTTAGCTCTTCTTCTAGCTCTTTCAATTTAGCTTCTGCAATCTCTAATGAATTACGTTGTCTTAAATAGGTGATTCTCTCTTTACTTGTTAAATCTCGTGCGAGTTTGATTTTTTCTAGGCTCTCGCCTATTGTAGTTAATTTATTAACCTGATCTTTTAGTTCCTCAATTTCATTTGTAAGTGCTGACCTGATTTCTAACACCTTTTTATTCTCTCCAAGATAAATAAACGTTTTGGTATTCATACGATTACCCACATCTTTACCTTGAACCCTTTTGCCAGCAGAAGTTGAGCCACCAATCACATTCCCTCTCTGACAATAAACGATTTCTCTAGCAATGACTTCACTATGTAATATCGAATTTTCCACCATCAAATTTCGCCCGGCCTCAACATTACCTTGATTGATATTGCCGACTTGGATATCTACTCCTGCTTTGATGAATCCTTTACCCTGGGCAGAAACACCTTCACGGATAAAGATTGAACTGCCAGCTTCTAGGTTCGCAGCTTCAACCAAACCATAGATTGTAATGTCCCCACGAGCCTTCAAGTTGAAACCATTTGGTACATCACCTTTTATGACGATCGAGCCATTAAAATCAATATTTCCAATCTTCATATCTAGAGAGTCATTAACTTCGTAAATAGGTAGAACAAGAATCTTTTTTTCTGTTAAAGATACCTGGCCACTATTCGTTGAATAGATGGTCGAGGAGTCATTATCCAATTTGGTATTTTCCCCAGCTTTCAAAGAAACGACTTTACCAGGCTTAGCAGGGATAGGTTCATTATGTATATTGGTTCCATCTTCACCTTTTGTAGGGGCTATAAATGACACCAAACGGTCACCGGGTTCAACAGTAGGGATTTTCATCATTTCTTTGAAGTCTATTTGTTCATCTTCTTTTATGGTGACTTTTGTATTCAAGTTTACATGATATTCAATATCACCGTCTAATCCACTTTGAGGAAGAACTCCTTCAGCAATAACCTTTGGATAATCTCCTTCATGCAATTTCTCAATGACATCATCAACTACCTCGTCCTTAATTCCAAATATAATTTCATGCTCATTAAGGAATGCAATGAATTTTTCCCTATCTATATTTTGCTTCAGTTCATCTAAGGTATCATCAACTTCAGCCTCAAGAAACTTTGAAGTGTGAACATCAATAGTACATTCTAATTTATCTTTGCTTATAACGACATGAAAAAATTGATTCAGATCCATTCGTTTCACCTCAACCTCGTCCAAAAAACCTTCTAAGTAAGTACCACTTCATTTAAAAAACCCTTCAGCTTGGCAATCGATCGACTATGAATTTGTGAAATTCGGGAGGTTGATAGCTGCATTACTTCACCAATTTCAGTCAGTGTTAACTCTTCTTTATAAAACAAGCTGAGAACCAGTTGTTCTTTTTCATTCAATTTTTCTATCATTTTTACAAGCTCAGTTATGTTTTCTTTTTTCTCCATCAATTGATGAGGAGTCTCTTCCTTTTCGTCAGGAATCGAGTTTCTCAGACTGTCTCTTTGGTCGTCCTCAGAGTCATTAGATTTCTCTTCAATTGACAGTAAATTAGCGAATAAAGTATCTTTCATTATTTCAGATACTTCTTCTTCATTCATGTTTGCTTCCTTAGCAATTTCTGGAACAGTAGGTGCACGGCCAAGTTTCTGTTCCATCTCTTCATATTTATGTTCAATTAATTTCGATTTATCTCTTATGGACCGAGGGAGCCAATCTTCTTTACGCAAACCATCTATAATAGCCCCTTTGATCCTAAAAGATGCATATGTATCAAACTTCAATTCTCTATTTGTGTCAAACTTTTCCAGTGCATCGACAAGCCCCATGAAAGCCATACTTTTAACGTCTTGGCGATCCACATTTTTTGGGAGGTGAGCAGAAATCCTACTCACTTGATAATCGACTAATGGCATATAATGTTGTACTAATTTATTGCCTGCTTCTTGGTCATTGGACTCCTGCCATTCTTTCCACCATGAAGCAAGTTCTGAAGGAGCTTGTTTCATTTTTTAACCCCCGAGCTATCGTTCTTGTTGTTTAGAATCATTCATCATCTGGCGTATAGCCTCTGCCGTTTCTCTCGCTTGCTCTTCACTTACATCATCACTAGATTCTTCATCATTTCCATCGACTTTTTCTCTACTAACACTACTAGAATGGTCCACTATGCCAGATGAGGTATCGTTCTTTTTATCAGTTAGAATAAATTGTGCTAACATTCGGAACATATATACGATTAAATAGATTATAACAAAAGTTGCCAATGCTCTCAATATAGCAAATAGAGGGCTCATTGAGAGAATGGACAATATAAAAACATATACGCTGAAAAAGGAAGCTATTAATATGTTCCACCAGAAATTACCTACCATTAGATATAAGTCACACCTTCATGAACTGTACGAATCTTCAACCGGCTATCTTCCGGAGAAAACTCGATTGTTCTACCTTTATTCCCACCTACATCCGATGAAATAATCGGTATTTTGTAGTCAGTGAGTATCTGTTGCACCGCCTCTACATTCCTTGGACCAATTCTCATCATTTCGTTACTACTCGTAATATTGAACATTTGAGCTCCACCAGCTATTTTAGCTTTCAGCCCCCTATTATTCGCCCCATGATCTTTCAGCATATTCAACATCTTATCAATACCTGTATCAGCAAACTTTCCTGGTTTGAAATCTTTTGTTCTTGATAGTGATGAATCTGGAAGCATTAGATGAATCAACCCTGCAATTTGTCTTCTTTCATCATATAATACAACACCTACACATGATCCAAGCCCTGATGTGATAATCGTCTGAGGTGCTTTCACTAAATTTAGATCGGCAATACCAACCTTGATGAGTTCTGCAATATTACTCATGATCATTAACTCCTAATGCCTTGAAAATAGTTGTAAAAGCGTCCGGGTCAGGTAAGAGGAAGAAATGACCTCTTATATCACTTTTGGTTCCTTCCACATCATGGAGTAAGGTTTCGATCATGATTACTTGATCAGACACCATCGAAGTTTGCAGTAATCCTTGGGAGAGCATAGCACCCACCATGTCTATAGATACAGTCGGAACCGATTGATAAACATTAAGTTGAGTGAAATCTGATAATGCACGAAGATATGATCCCGTGAGTATATTTCCAAGTTCTACAAAAGCAGAAACAGCAATTTCGTTGTCACCCTCATCTAAAATAGACGAACCAGGTTCTCCAATCAGTAATGAGACGAATTGATCAGCATCTTCAGGGTCTAAAACAAAAAACATACTCCCCGAAGTTGCACCCATCATCTGAACAAATACAGCTGCCTGAACATCTTCACTGCCCCCAGCTTGTTCCATCATTTCATCAAAAGAGACAATGTTTACGACAGGTACACTCATTTCGACTTTTTTATCAAGTAAATTAGATAGTGAAGTCGCAGCATTTCCCGCCCCTATATTTCCGATTTCTTTAAGAATGTCTAAATGAATATGGTTCAACTCATTGAATTCGCCCATTAGCTAACCCCTTTAATACGGAACTTATGATTTTTCTACAGTTGATAAATCACTGATTTCATCATTTGATAATACTTTATCGAGGTTGAGCAAGATCAATAATCGTTGATTGATTTTAGCTACACCACGAATGTAGTCGACATTTACTGAACCCACTACCTCAGGTGGTGGCTCGATGTCACTTTCAGCCACATCGACGACATCATTTGCTCCATCAACAATCATTCCTACATCTTTGTCATCGATGGAGACTATAATAATTCTTGTACTTTCAGAATATGTTGATTCTTCTATACCGAATCGCTCTCTTAAGTCTATGATCGGTGTAACGACTCCTCTTAAGTTGATAACACCTTTAACAAACTTAGGAGCTCGTGGAACGCGAGTGATATCTTGCATTCTTTCGATTGAACCCACATATTCTACTGGAACCCCGTATTCTTCGTCTTTCAGTCGAAAAACAATCACTTTTACATCATTCACAACTTCTACACTCATCTTCCACTTCCCCCTTATTTGATTAGAGCATTACTATCAATTATCAAAGCGACTTGACCATTCCCAAGTATTGTTGCACCGGAAATCGCAAAAATATCATTCAAATAATTCCCTAAACCTTTTAACACTATTTCTTGTTGTCCTATGAATGAATCTACAACTAAACCGGCCATCTTATCGCCTTTTCTTACGATAACTACCGAATAATGTTGACTGTCATCATCTAACGTATTCACTTCGAACACTTCTGAAAGGTGTACAAGTGGAACGATGCTTCCCCTAAAATCAATGACCTCTTTATTGTGGGCTTTCATAACCTCTTCTTTTTTAATAACAGCTGTTTCAATAATAGATGATAATGGCACAGCATAAATCTCTTCCTCAACTACAACCAGCATGACAGATATAATTGATAGAGTCAGAGGGAGCTGAATAGAGAATGTGGTTCCTACGCCATACTCGGAATCGATACTGATCGAACCACCCAAAGATTCAATCGTATTTTTCACTACATCTAACCCAACACCTCTGCCAGAAATATCAGAGATTTGATCCGCAGTGGAAAAACCGCTTGCCATGATTAATTCGTTTACTTGATTTTGGCTCATTCCATCAGCCTGTTCGTCTGTAACCACGCCATTTGAAATAGCTTTTTCTAATACTTTCTCACGATTGATTCCTTGACCGTTATCTTTGATTTCCACGAATACATGGTTACCACTATGGTAAGCCTTCAGTAATAAGTTTCCTGTTTCACTTTTACCATTCTTCTTGCGTTCCTCCGGCATTTCAATCCCGTGATCAATAGCGTTTCGGATCAAGTGAACGAGTGGGTCTCCGATTTCATCTATAACTGTTCGATCTAGCTCAGTCTCCGCACCCTCGATTTCAAGCTCTATGTCTTTACCGAGGTCTCTAGCAAGTTGACGAACCATTCTTGGAAACCGGTTGAAAACTTGATCGATTGGAACCATGCGCATAGTAAGGATGATATTCTGTAAATCTCCTGAGATTCTTGACATGTGCTCTACTGTACCTTTTAGGTCGTTATGATCTAATTCCTGAGAAATTTGTTCTAAACGTCCACGATCAATAACTAATTCTTCGAAAAGGTTCATTAATACATCTAATCGCTCAATATTTACACGAATGGTTTTATTTGAAACAGCTTGCTTTTTTTGAGGTTCATTTGTTTCATCTTTCGATTGAGTACTTTTCTTTTTTTGTTTGGATTGTACTTTAGAGTCATCTATTGATTTCTCATCTGGCTCATTTGAAGCATCCAAATCAAAGAGTGAAACAGATACTTCGTTGATTTCTGAAACTTTTTTCACCTTTGCTTCGATTTCTTCTGGAGACTCTTTCGTGATATAGACGACTTCAAAACTCTCATCAAAATTTTCATCTTCCAACTCTTCGACAGTGGGTAGTGATTTTATCACCTCTCCGTCCTGTCCCAGAACTTCAAAGACCATATAAACTCGTGCAGCTTTAAGTAGACAATCATCTTGTAAAGATATTTTGATATGGAAAATATGTTGTTGATCAGCCTTTGCTTGTTTCAAAACTGTTTGCTCAAATTGATCGAAGGAAAGGGTAGACCCGTTTTTAGTACTGCCGCTTTCTGGTTTTGATTCAGTTCCAGTTGAAAGTGATTCACCAGCTTCAATTAACTGCAAATTATGTACGATTGAACTGACATCTTTACTACCCTCGCCACCACCAGCAATATCCATGATCATTTCTTCTAAATACTCTACAGATTCAAGCAATACATCAAGCATTTCAGCAGATACGTTTATCTGTTCATTTCTGACTGCATCTAAGACATTCTCAAGTTTATGAGTCAGATCGGCCAAATCTTCGTAGCCCATTGTTGCTGACATTCCCTTAAGTGTGTGTGCAGAACGAAAAATTTCATTTACAATACTAAGATCTGCAGGTTCCTTTTCTAATTCCAAAAGTTTATCGTTCACTACCTGTAAATTCTCTTTACTTTCATCAATAAATACCTCTAAATACTGAGTTGTATCCAAAGTAAGCCCCCCTTACGGATTTACAATTTCGTTTAAAGTTTCTGTCATTTGCTCTATAGAAGAAATATAGTCTGCGCCTACATGCTCAATGATTGACCTTGGCATCCCGAAAATTGTTGCGCTTTTGTTTGATTCAGCAACAATTAGTGTTGAAGGATCTGCACTTTTCAATTTCTTGGCACCTTCAGTACCGTCATTTCCCATCCCAGTCAATACCAACAAGACCTTATTTGTGTTTTTTATTTCTGCTAATGACTGAAACAAGTAATTCACGGATGGTTTGTGTCCCATAAATGATGGAGTTCGATCATCGACACTTAGGGTTAATGAAGTTTTTGATGAATCGACTGTCAGATGAGTTCCTCCCGGAGCTATATAAACTGTTCCAGGTTTTAGGACATCCCCGTGTTCAGCCTCTTTCACCTTTACATCCGACAATTTATCCAAGCGATCTGCTAACGATTTTGTAAATCTTGGAGGCATATGTTGAGCAATAACGATAGGAGCCGGAAAATCTTTCGGTAATTCTCTTAAGACCATTTGTAAGGCTCTTGGGCCACCTGTGGAGACTCCAATTGCCACGATTGATTTTTTATATAGAAGTGATTTTTTCAATTTTCTAAGATTGTCTTGTGAATGAACCGTGTCTTTTCTTTTAGGTAACACTGTAAAATTTGATGACGCTGCCGAAGCAACCTTCTGTACAATATCCTCTGCAACCTTATCTATATCCAGTGAAATAGCGCCAGAAGGCTTAGAGATAAAATCAATAGCTCCCAATTCTAGTGCTCGAATCGTGGAGTCAGCTCCTGCTTGGGTCAAACTTGATAACATGATTACAGGGGTAGGGTACTCTTCCATGATAGATTCCAATGCAGTTAATCCATCCATTACCGGCATCTCAATATCTAAGGTGACCACATCAGGTTTCAACTTATGAACCTTTTCAATGCCTATTTTGCCATTTCTAGCTGTATCAATGACTTCTAAACCTTCAGCTTGGTTGATCATATCTGAAATCATTTTTCTCATGAAGGCCGAATCATCTATGACTAATACTCGGGTGTTAGACAAATCAATCTACCTTTCTATTAAAAATACTCTTGAATTTAGAAACAAAACCACCTGAGGACTCTGCTGGTTCATCATTCCTTTTCACTAGGTAATCCAAGACCATCTTTCCCATCGTTTTACTTAATTTGGATCTACTGTTGTGGATATAGAAAGGCGTCTGATTTTTAACCGCTTCAGTCATCGCTGAATCATCTGGGAGACTTCCGAGTAAATTCAATTGATATCCTAAGAACTTTTCAACTACTGTATGTAACCTGTTAAACACAAGATCTGCTTCATCCTTATTAGCAACTCGATTGACCAATAGAGATATATTAGCTTTAGGTTGTTCTGCAAGTAAATGTTTCATAGCTGCATAGGCATCTGTAATCGAAGTAGGTTCTGTAGTAGAAACTACAAAGCACTCATCGGTCATAGCTAAAAACATGAGATGTTCTTCACTCATACCTGCACCTAAGTCAAAAATAATATAGTCATAAGCTTCGCTTACCACTGATAACTGCTCAGTAAAATAATCAAGTTGTTCTTCGCTTAAATGGAAGAAATCAGAGAGAGCAGTACCACCAGAGATATAGGACAAATTGCTTGGCCCTTTCTCTATAATATCAGAGATATCTAAATTACTCTGCAACATGGTTGCTAATGATTGCTTTGGATACAAGCCAAGTAGAATATCAATATTCCCCATACCTATATCCAAATCAAAGATAAGCACTTTCTTCCCTTGCTTTGCCAAACCAATCGAAAAATTAAGCGCAAAATTAGACTTACCAACTCCGCCTTTACCACTGAAAATCCCAATCGTATGGGCTTCATCGGTGTTATCCTCAACCTTCATTCTTTTTCGCAACTCATGGGCTTGGTCCATCACCACTTATGTTCACCTACTAACATATCTACCACTAAGTCACTTGTAGCCTTTTTAAAATCATCAGGTACGTTTTGACCATGTGTAATATATGAGATTTCAAAGCTATATTCACTCCACAAATTATAAATCGATCCGAATTGAGATGTTTCATCAGCTTTTGTGAATATTACTTTATTTATCGGCAAGTCTGAGAACTTTTGATAGATTTGTTGCAAATCTTTTTCTTTAGAAGTTAGTGAGAGAACACAAAACAATTGATCGTCATCGGTAAAATCAATCAATTCTTTTACTTGATCGATATATTCTTTTTTATGATAATTTCTTCCTGCAGAATCGACGAGTACCATATCAAAGTCTTTAAACTTTTCTTTAGCAGCCTTTAAATCCTCCTGATTGTAAGCAACTTCGATTGGGACATTCAGAATCTTTGCATATGTTTTCAGTTGTTCAATCGCTGCAATTCTATAAGTGTCAAGGGTTATGAACGCAACTCGCTTACCTTCATTTATAGAAGCTGTTGCAGCCAATTTTGCCAAGGTCGTCGTTTTACCAACACCTGTGGGACCGAAAAGATAAACATGTTTGGAGTCTCCAATTTGCATAGAGGAAAAGCTATCATTCATTTGATTCGATAAATACTTCTTAACAGATTCCATCAAGTCTTCTTCATTCAACATTTCTTCGCTACTGTAGTATTGCTGTAAAAGATCATTCACTATTTCATCCACAAGGTTCTGCTTTATTTCTTGGTTAAGCAATTGCTGTTGAATATTCAGAATGGGTGCTGGAAGAAACGAGTTGTCTTTCTTCACCGAATCAACTCTTTCACTCAACCTTCTGATTTCAGCTAAAAGATCTTCCTCATTTTTACGAAACGGTTCAGAAGGTTGGTGTCGTTTGTCCACTTTGTATTGATCCTGCGACAGTTCTGACCCCTTGTTTCTTTTCTGTACTGGGTTAGGGTCAGTAGCGGCGATCACTTCTATTTGTTTCTTCTGAAACATACCTAACAGACCTTTTGATTTCTTTTCTCTTGAATCAAGGATGACCGCAGTTTGACCTAATTCTCGACGCACTGTTTTCATTGCTTCAGGCATTGTTGGTGCTGTGAATTTTTTTACCTTCATGATACGTTCACCACCCCAGCGCTCTCTACTTCTAAATCTGGTTCTAATTCGTTGTATGATAACACGACGACATCTGGTAAGAATCTACCGATTAACTGTTTTAAGTACATCCTTACTGCAGGAGAACAAAGTACAACAGGTGAGCCTTCTTGGACAAATGATTGATTTACTTGCTGCTGTACCGCTTCAATTATTCTTTGCTGAGTTTCAGGATCCATGGAAATATAATTACCGTGTTCTGTTTGCTGGACATGATCTGCAATCTTCTTTTCCACTTGTGGCGATACCGTAATAACTTTCATATCATAATTTTCACTTGCGTATTGTTTCGTGATTTGCGCAGATAAAGCTTGTCTACAATATTCAGCAAGTAAATCTGTATCGTTTGTCATCTTCCCGTAATCAGCTAAGGTTTCAAATATGATTGGCATATTCCTTATTGACACTTGTTCATCTAGAAGCTTACCTAGGATTTTCTGTACTTCTCCAACCGCTAATGGATCAGGAGTTACTTCGTCTACTAAAATAGGATAACTTTCCTTCAAGTGATCGATAAGTTGTTGCGTTTCCTGTCGTCCTAGCAATTTACTAGCCTGTTTTTTGATGACTTCTGTAATATGAGTAGAAACGACAGATGGTGGATCTACTACTGTATAGCCGGAGAGTTCTGCTTCATCTTTCATCTCTTCGCTAACCCATTTAGCTGGTAAGCCGAAAGCAGGTTCAATTGTTTCAATTCCATCAATTGAATCATCTTCTATTCCAGGGCTCATAGCCAAATAATGATTCATATATAATTCACCTTTAGCTACTTCATTTCCTTTGATTTTCAGTTGATATTCATTCGGGTTCAGTTGAATGTTATCTCGTATTCTAACAACAGGTATCACTACTCCGAGCTCGAGTGCTAGTTGTCTACGGATCATAACAATACGATCCAATAAATCCCCACCTTGATTCGCGTCTGCGATTGGAATTAATGCATACCCAAACTCGAACTCTATCGGATCCATGTTTAATAGCTGAACAACATTTTCCGGAGAGGTAATCTCTTTCGATTCATCAGCTTCCTCTTCAAATTGTTCCTGAATATCTTCCTGTTTTTGTTGTGCACGGTTGATATAAAATCCTCCAAACGCTAGTAATGCAGCTATAGTTGTAGTCAAACCAAAATTAATTGGAGTGAAACCTAAGAAGAATACAGTTCCGGCCGCTATATATAGCAATTTAGGATAACGGAATAGTTGCGTCGTCACATCATGTGATAGATTTCCTTCTGCAGCTACTCTAGTTACAATAATACCTGTAGCCGTAGCTATCAAAAGAGCAGGTATTTGTGATACAAGACCATCACCAACAGTTAAACGTAAAAATACATCTACAGTTTCACTGAAAGATAACCCGAACTGAGTCATTCCGATAATAAAACCAAAGATGATATTAACTAAGACAATGACTATACCTGCAATCGCATCACCTTTAACGAATTTGCTGGCACCATCCATTGCCCCATAAAAATCTGCTTCATTTTCAATTTTTTCACGACGTTCTTTAGCTTGCTGTTCAGTAATCATGCCTGCGTTCAGATCAGCATCGATACTCATCTGTTTACCTGGCATCGCATCTAAAGTGAAACGAGCAGCAACCTCAGATACACGTTCAGCACCTTTTGTAATAACGATGAACTGGATAATTACGAGAATTAAGAATATAACGAAACCGACGAAAGGATTCCCACCGGTTACGAAATTACCAAAGGTTTCGATTACACCTCCAGCTTCAGCTTCAGAAAGTATAGATCTCGTTGTTGACACATTCAATCCTAATCGAAACAATGTTAAAAGTAATAATAGAGAAGGAAAAATAGCAAAGTCCAAGGGTTCTTGCGTGTTCATCGTAACCAAGATAACAATCAACGCTAGAGAGATGTTGATCAGGATTAAAAAGCTCAGTAAACCACCTGGAAGTGGAATTACGAGCATCACGATTATTAGAATAACTCCTATTAATACGGTTAGGTCCTTAGCTGACATACTTTATACTCCTCTGTTCTTGCTTATACTTTCTTCTCTAAACTGTAAACATACGCTAAAACTTCAGCAACTGCTTGGAAAAATTCTTCTGGGATATCGTCGCCAATTTCTGCGGAATCATATAAACCTCGCGCTAGTGGACGATTCTCAATACGCATAACTCCATTTGCATTAGCTACTTCTCTTATTTTAAATGCAATATAATCTACGCCTTTAGCGACAATATAAGGAGCCTCTGAACGATCCTCATCATATTTCAAAGCAATTGAATAATGTGTCGGGTTAGTTATGACGACATCAGCACTCGGTACCTCACTCATCATTCGCTGCTGAGCCATTTGTCTTTGGCGTTCTTTCATTCTTGACTTAATTAGCGGATCGCCTTCAATGTTTTTGTTCTCATCTTTGACATCCTGTTTAGACATTTTAATATTCTTTTCATAATCATAACGTTGATAGACATAGTCAGGTATCGCTAAAAACATTAAAATTAAAGATGTGGAAATTCCCATCAATATGGTGAGTTGACCAAAGAAAGCTACAGATGAGCTCAAATTCTTCATTGAAAGCATCATCATTTCGTCTTTATTCCACCAGATTAAACCGAAACATACAGCTCCAATCGCGATAATCTTAAATAATGACTTCAAAAACTCTACTAATGCTCTAGCTGAAAAAATTCTTTTGAAGCCCTTGATCGGGTCAATTTTCTTAAGATCGAATTTAAGTGGTTCACCTGTAAATAGGAAGCCTATTTGCATATAGGTCGCTGCAAAAGCGGCCAGTAACGCTACCGCCATTATTGGAGCAACAATCTTAACTGCTTCAATCGTCATCTCGAAGAGTACACGTTCCACATTAAATGCAGTTAGATCCCAATGAATGAATTCCGTAAAACTATATGTATAAATTCCTGTTAAAGTTTCACCCATGAAGCTGCCGAACACCATCAGGAAAATAAAAACAAAAAACAACATGAGAGCAGTTACAATGTCTTGACTTTTAGCGACTTGCCCCTTTTTTCTAGAGTCTTCTCTTTTTTTAGGAGTCGCTCTCTCGGTTTTCTCTTGGCCTTGATTGAAAAATTGTAAGTCCAACCGTAGCAAATCCATATTAAGCGCCTCCCATTACCCGAAGTAAGTCCCTCATAGACATGAACATCAACTCAAACAGATTTGTCAAAAGTATTGAAAAAAGACCGAACGACACAAACAGTGCTAGAAAACTCACTAAAATTTTCAGTGGCAAACCTACCACAAATACGTTAACTTGCGGGACTGCTCTAGCGATCATACCCAAAGCTACATCTACTAGAAACAATGTACCTACAATAGGAATAGACATCTGAAAAGCGATGATGAACATTGCACTGAATGTTTGAATGGCATATGTAGGAAATGATTCATCCCCGATTGGAATATAATCTGTAAAACCAATATATTCATAACTGAAAAAAATTCCATCCAACAATAAATGATGTGCGTTTGTCGCTACAAGAAAAAGAAGCGTGAATGTATAAAAATACTGACCAACAATCGGACTCTGCACACCAGTTTGTGGGTCCACGATGTTTGCTATGGCAAAACCCATTTGGAAATCAATGAAACCACCTGCAATTTGTACAGCTGATATAATTATATAGGCAACCAATCCCAAGAAAAGACCCACAGTCAATTCCTTCAAAAATAGAATGAAAAATTCTCCATTTAAGATGAACAAAGGCACGTCTACCGCAAAATACATGACCCACGCTAAGGTGATAACCAAGCCAACTCTATGCATCATTGGAATTGTTCGGTAAGCGAAAAACGGAACCAACATGAAAAATCCAGCTATCCTAGCAACGATGAGGAAAAACCCCGGTAAACGGGCATAATCGATAAGTTCCAGCATGCTAACTCGCTACTTGGCTGATGCTATTAAAAATATTGATAGTAAATTCAATCATTCTTTGCAACATCCAAGGGCCAAGAAAGACAATCCCAATAAAAACAGCAACTATTTTCGGGATAAATGCTAGAGTTTGTTCTTGAATCTGAGTTGTTGCCTGAAAAATACTAACTGAAAGTCCTACTCCTAAGGCTAGAATCAGTAACGGCCCAACAACTATCAAAATCGTATATACGCCTCTTTCGGCTAGTGAAATGACCATATCTGGACTCATTATGTACCCCTACTTCCTATGAAAAACTCTCTAAAACTGAATGCGTAATCAAGTACCATCCATCCACGATAACAAACAACAGAATCTTAAATGGTAATGAAATCATTACAGGAGGTAGCATCATCATCCCCATTGACATAAGAACACTTGCAACCGCCATATCTATTACTAGAAATGGTATAAATATCATAAATCCCATTTGGAAGGCTGTTTTCAACTCACTGATCGCAAAAGCTGGTATTAATGAAGATAGTGGAATATCTTCTAGTGTTTCAGGTCGTTCTGCTCCTGAGTACTCAAGAAACAAATTCAGGTCTTTTTGTCTTGTATGTTTAGACATGAACTCTTTGAATGGCATACTAGCTTCATCATAGGCTTCATCAATTGTAATTTCCTCTTCGAAAAGTGGCTGTAGAGCCTCTTCATTTACTTCGTTGAAGGTTGGTGCCATGATAAAAAATGTCAAGAACAACGCAAGTCCGATGAGTACCTGGTTGGGTGGCATTTGCTGTGTCGCTAGTGATGTTCTTACGAAAGAAAGGACAATTACTATTCGCGTAAAACTAGTCATTAATATCAAAATACTAGGAGCTAATGTAAGTACCGTCAGTAAAATTAATAATTGAACCGCTGTTGATATACTCTCTGGATCATTTTCAGAAAAGAGGTTTACAAAATCAGACATCTGAATCCTCATCTCGATTTCGATTTCGTTTCATTACTCGATCCCTCGCATTTTTCATCGATTGAAGTTCCATTTTGAATTGACGGTTCGTTTCCTGCTCCTGGTAAGGGTTTTTCTGACGGTTTTGCAAGCTTTTTAACAAGCTTTGGAAACTAGAACTCCCTGGGCTAGGAGGTTGTTCTTTAGTTAATTCATCGATCGTTTCAGGATCATCTATCGGTGTTAATAAATTCACATTATCACCAACACCTACCACGAAATATTGGTTCCCGATCCGCACCACTTGAACTGATTTGTTCGAACCGAGGGCAATTCCCCCTAAGTTTTCAAGTGATTTTGATTGTTGATAAAGTCTGTTCCTTTTTTGTAAGAATTTTAATAGAAAATAAATAAGACCAAGAACTAACGCTAATGCAGCTATCATTTTGACAAAGTCTAAAAAGAGCGATTGGTTTGAATCTGCAATTGCCTGTTCATTTTCATCTTCTTCGGTACCTAAATTGGTCCCCTCGTTCTCACTAGTAGAATCCTCTTCGGTCGATTCTTCAGGTGACTCCCCACCGTCTTCCATACATTCTTCCACTGAAGAACCATCTTCACATTCAGCAGATGTTGAAATTGGGAGCACCATTAAAGTTGATAATAAAGCTAAAAATATTAATAAGTGTTTCATAAGACTCATTCCTTGAGTTCTAACGTTAGTTTAATGCTTTCTTTATTGCTTCTAACACACGGTCAGCTTGGAAAGGTTTGACGATGAAATCCTTAGCACCCGCTTGAATGGCATCGATTACCATCGCTTGTTGTCCCATAGCAGAACACATGATAATTTTCGCTGAAGGATCATCACCCAAAATTTCTTTTAAAGCAGTGATACCATCTTTTTCAGGCATTGTAATGTCTAATGTCATCAAATCTGGTTTGAGCTCATGATACTTATCAACCGCTTCTTGGCCATTTTCTGCCTCGCCAACTACTTCAAAATCATTCTTTTCTAAAATATCTTTAATCATCATTCTCATAAAAGCTGCGTCGTCTACAATCAAAATTCTTTCACCCATAAATATTCCCCCTAATTTATCTCAGTTTTTTTAGTCTTTCAGATTGAGTCAATATGTCTGTTACTCTGACTCCAAAGTTCTCTTCAATTACTACAACTTCCCCTTTAGCGATCAACTTGTTGTTAACCAAAATATCAACAGGCTCACCAGCTAATTTATCAAGCTCCACAATCGACCCTGCACTCATGTCCAATATATCTTTGATGGTTCTACGAGTGCGTCCTAACTCCACAGATACATCTAAAGGAATATCCATCAGTAGGTCTAAGTTACGTTTCTCATGACTTTCAAGTGCATTGTCTTCATTAAAATCAGAGAATTGGGCTGATTCTACCTCGCTCGACCCTGATCTACCTGATCCCCCGATTTGTTGTGGTCTGCGTGTATCTTTAGTTTGACCTTGGTTAGAAGTCTGCTGAGTCGACTGCTCTACTGGCTCAGACTTTTTCTTTTGTTGAGAAGGTTGAGTATCATTTTGACTTTTCTGAGTCGAAGCATCTTCTTCCTCATCAGCATTGAGCAATTCGTCTACAAAATCCTTTGCAAAATGTACCGGAAGCAGTTGCATAATGCTTGAATCAATCAATGTACCAACTTTCAAATCAAATGATACTTTTACGAATAAACTTTCATTTGGGACATACTCAGTCCCCTCACCAGCTGGAACATCGAGCAACATGGTTTTGGGTGGTGAAATATCTATCCTTTTATTAAATATTGATGACATACTCGTCGCTGCAGATCCCATCATTTGATTCATAGCTTCTTGAACCGCACTTAATTGAATTTCACCCAAATCCTCATTTGGTGAAGTACCATCCCCACCAAGCATAAGGTCAGCAATAATTGCAGCGTCCTTATTTCTGATTATAAATAAATTTGAGCCTTCAAACCCCTCAGTATAGTGAACAAAAACAGCAACATGAGGCGTCGGAAATTCGTCTTCAAGATCTTCGTTACTGACCATAGAGACAGTAGGAGTTGTAATTTCAACCTTTTGATTCAACAACGTAGAAAGTGCTGTTGCAGAACTACCAAAAGAAATGTTGCCTAACTCACCGATAGCATCTACTTCAATAGAAGAAAGATGATCTTCAATAAGGGGATCAGAACCATTTGATTCCACTTGGTCTTGTACCTTATCTTCACTGTTGTTAGGTTCATCACTTCCAGATGACTGTTCACCATTCAGTAAAGCATCAATTTCTTCCTGTGATAACATATCATCGTTTTTATTCATCGTCTTCCCCCCTGATTTCATCAAGTATTTGTACTGCTAGTTTGTTACGCTTCTTTCCGGGTTGCACGTGGAATTTTGGTTCATCATTCACATACAATTTGAGTGGATCATCAATCTTCTGATCCAATGAAATAACGTCATCTAACCCTAAGTTAAGAAACTCTTCAATAGATATTGATGTTTCACCAAGCACTGCTTTGGAATCAACATTGACGTGATTTAAATTTTTAGTAAGATTATGATAATCTTCTGGTTTAGCCTTAGAAGATTCATTTTGCATCCAGTAGTGTACCGATAGTTTAGAGATGATAGGTTCGAGTAACATATGTGGAATACAGATATTAATCATCCCTGAGCTCTCACCAATAGTAGTATTTAGTGAAATTACTACCACTGTTTCATTGGGTGATACCATTTGTATGAACTGTGGGTTAACTTCGAACTCCTCTAAAATGGCATCCACTTCAACCATCGAACCCCAGGCCTCTTCAAGGCTTTCCATCGCTCTTTCAAATGTCCGAGACATAATCTTAGTCTCTATTTCAGTCAGGTTTTCTACCTTGTTCATACTCGCCCCTCTACCACCTAAGGTTCTGTCAAGCATGGCATACGCAACATTCGGATTGACTTCGAATAGCAGCCGACCTTCAAGTGGTGCGAGTGAAAAGATATTCAAAATTGTACGCTTAGGAATTGAACGGACAAACTCTTCAAAAGGCACCTGATCTACTGAAGCAACTGAAATGGTGACATAGGACCGCAACTGAGCTGAAAAGAAAGAAGTCAGTAACCGAGCAAAGTTTTCATGAATCCTAGTCAAACCTCGAATCTGGTCTTTTGAAAACCTCAAGGCCCTTTTGAAGTCATAGTCTCTGACCTTTTGCTCAACCTCTTCCTGTTTCAGTTCCTCAGCGTCCATTTCTCCACTGGAGATAGCCGATAATAGGGCGTCTATTTCATTTTGGGATAACACATCTTCTGACATTTCTTCACCTCCGTGATGGAGTCAACTAATGATTATTGCAGTACTTTATCTACTGTATAAACATCAGTAACCGTGCCTTCTTCTAATAATTGATTCAGTTCAAGCTTAATATTTTCTTCTACATTATTGAGTCCAGACCTAAAATCTTCTTCCTCTAAAACCGTCAATTCTTTAATGATGGCATTGTTCAGTTGAAAAGCTTCGCCCTTTTGGAGATGTTCGTGAGCTTTCTCTCCATCTGTAACCACTCTGAATTGAATTCTTACATAATTGCCATCAGACAAATCAGTGGTTATTTCTTCTGTTACAAAAGAGCTTTCCACCATATCGTCCAGAGTACGTTCACCCGGGCTACCTTCTGCTGTGTCGCCATATAATAAAATGATGATTGCAATGACTCCAATAATAGTGAGGCTGATTAAAACACTTAACATGATTTTGATTGGTTTACTCATCTTCATCAACTACCTTCGCCTGCAAATCGGTAAATCCTATTTGCTTATAATAATCAGTGGATCTCTGTATGATTTCATCGATCGACTCACTGACAAAATACTTCTTACCATTTGAAAGAGTTATAGTCGTATCTGGTAATGCCTGAACTTTTTCAATGTAAAGAGCATTGAGGACAAACTCTTCTTTATTTAATCTAGTAACTTGGATCATATGTATTAGGGGCTGGTAGTTGAACTACAAACCCCTATGCCTCCCTTATTGGTTTATCGTTTTAAGTTGACCAATTCTTGAAGGATTTCATCTGAAGTTGTAATTACTCGGGTGTTCGCCTGGAAACCACGCTGTGCAGTAATCATCTCAGTGAACTCGTTAGCCAAGTCAACGTTAGACATTTCAAGTGCACCAGCGAAAAGACTACCTGTTCCACTTTCACCCGGAGCGTTCAATTCATTAACTAGACCAGCATTAGGAGTTAAGGTAAACGTATTCCCTCCTGCCTTATTAAGACCTTCTGGATTAGAGAATTTAGCTAAAGCAACAAAACCTGCAACTATTGGGTCTCCTCCACCACTAGGTACGTATGATAGAGAACCATCATTACCAATACTGAAACTTTCCGCTTCAGAATCAACATTCAATATAGACTCCGAATCAGGCACGGGCTCCCCATTTGCATCAGCCTCGATGCCAACTAAAAACTGTCCATTAGCATTTACAACGTTACCATCATTGTCTAAATAAAAGTTCCCGGCTCTTGTATAAGCTTTTGCATCTGTATCTAAGTCAAGACCAGCAGTACCATCTGAATCTTCAGCTACGATAAACATTCCATCTCCTTCAATTGCAAGGTCCAATGGACGGTTCGTCGTTTGACGGTTACCTTGTGTATGAATGTTATCAATGCTTCCTGTAGAAGTACCAAGTCCAACTTGCATTGGGTTACGACCACCGAGTGTTGCATTACCTGCTCCATCTTCAACAGGACCTGTTGCTCCCTGCATAGTCTGACTCATTAAATCGGAGAAAGTCATTCTCCCTTTTTTGTAACCGAATGTGTTTACATTGGCAATATTATTTGAAACTACATCTAATTTATTTTGGAACCCACTCATTCCAGAGATTCCTGTGTACATTGAACGTAACATTTAACTTCAACCCTCTCGTTTAGTTGTAATATGTACCGCATCTATCGGTCAGCAGTACTTAGGCTTCCGTTAGGTCCAGCCTATTTATCATCTTGTAAAATAATCGTTCCATTGATATTTGTAACTAGTTGGTCTGCAGCTTCCTGGCGATCCATCGCTGTGATGATCGTGTTGTTTTTTGTACTTGCAACAAGAACCGCATCTTTCATAATAATCGCAGAATCTGAAACACCTTTATTTTTTGCTTCGACCATTTTTTCTTGGATCATATTCCACTGCTTTTGGTCAATGTGTATATTCCTCTCATCCAATCTCTTTTGAGCATGTTTACTCACTTTCAACTCTTGAGCAGACTGTTCTAATAACGATTGAAATGATTGTTTCGGTGCTTGTTTCGTTTTGGTTGGGTTCGGCTTCAACGGAATTTGTTGATGATGAATCGGATTTATTTTAGGACTCATCTTCATTCACCCCACTGTTACCTTGGGAAATTTGAATTAACTGATCAGCTGATATCTTACTTCCATCATTCAGCTTCATTACTACTTGGTCCCCTTCTTTCGCAACAGAATCAATAACACCATTTGCTTCTCCTTGATATTCTCCATTTGCATATTCAGCATAATCTACTGATTTTCCAATCAGATTCGAATATTGGAGGAAATTAGTGAATGACTGTTGTTCTATCATCTTTTCTAAGCTGCTAGACATATTTGTAGATTGTTCTAACTGAGAAAAGGTAGCCATTTGGGATATGAATTCTTTATCCTCCATCGGATTCATTGGGTCCTGATTTTGTAATTGTGTCATCAAGATTTTTAGGAAGGCGTCTTTATCTAGGTTCGAACCTCCTTCTTTCACTTGATTTTGACTTGATAAGTATAAAGAGGAATCAACTTTCATCTACTCTACACCTCCTCTTGGAATAAATAATCTTTGAAACTTCTTTCACTAGATTCACTTGAATCTTGTTGTTCTTGCTCACCACTATCTCCTTGACCTGCTTGCTGTTCAGTTTCTTCATCTGTGTATTCTTGTGTGTAGTCAGTGTTTGTCGTATCTACCTGTCTCTCAATTACAACTTGGTTTGGTGAAAACATTTGTCTTAACTGATTCAAGTTTCCTTCAAGCATTTCTTTAGCAGCCTGAGACATTACAGTGATTTTCACGGCCATTTCTCCATTGATTTGGGTGAATTTCAACATCATGTTCCCTAAATTCTCTGGTTTCATATGGACGGTTAACTGTTGGGCTCCACCTACACGGCCAAATTTACTTGACTGTACGATTTTTTGAAGCTGTTCAATCATCTGCTGTTGATTCGACTGTGAAGTCTGCTGTGTGCCTTGAGCTCTTGTCATATGAATCGTAAATTGTTCCGATTTAGACATTGGCATAATCCAGTCTTGTTTCTCTTGTCCATTTGCACTACCCAATAAAATAGGTTGATTGTTCAATTGTTGACTGAAGGACTGATTTTTTTGAAAGACCGTATCTTGCTGTAACAATTGCCGGATACTGGATTCTAAACTCGATTGCTTGCCATTTGATTGGTTCAATAATGATTGCAAAGATTGTTGATCAAAATTATTACTAGTCAACTTTGTTTGCAGCTTTTCCAATAAACCTCTCCATTTCTGAACCATTTCACTAGAAATAGACTGAAATTGACTAAGGTTATCTAGTTTTGTATTGAATAATTGTTGAGTTTCTTTTCCATTAGATTGCTGGGCTATTTGAGACAATAATTTAGTGATGACAACTTCTGCTTGTTGCATGAATTTGCTGTCCGCTTTTGAATTGCCAGATGTTTGTTCAGCTTGTTGCATTGATAACATTGCAATCAATTGCATCATTTGGGAACCCGACTCGATTAATGAATCATCAATTGTAGAAGAAACCTGTTCAATCAATTCAATAGCTTGGCCTTCATTTGTTCCTAGCAGTTGCTGAAGGTCATTAACAAGTTGTTTCATAAGATCAGTTGAAACTTCATTTCCTTCTAAATCCTTAACAAGTTGTTTAAGCTTTTCTACTATACTTGCCTCAAGCTCTTTCAATTTCGAAGCATCGATTTTATCCAAATCGATTTCTCCACCCTTGTTGATTTGTTGGAAAACAGATTGAAATAATCCCTGCTTATCATCTGTTTTATCAACCTTAGAATTCATTGACTGATTATTGACAGCTGCTTGCATCATTGGCATCGATAACATTGCTCCATTCATCTCTCTCACCTCCTTTCAAATATAAATTGGTTAGTTACTTTTCAATAATGCGTTACTTAATTTCGCAGCAACTGCTGCTTCCATTGCTCCGAAAATATTTCCGCGTGCCTCTCCATCAACCTCCCCTAGGAGTTGTAATGCAAGAGGTTGGTCCATTTCGGATATAATATCTGCAGCCCGTTTTGCGTCCATTTCTGCAAATGTTCTGGCCATGTCTTTTACAGTTTTCTCTTGATCCTCTTGTCGTGCATTATCTTTGGATAACTCATCTTCTAATCGTGAAATTTGTTCAGTAAGTTCTTCGATCTCTTGATCTTTTCTTGTCAATTGAGATTCCAAGTTAGTAATCTTGGTCTCTTGGTCCTTTACAGTCGCTTCATACTCTGACACTTGGTGCTGTCTTGCTTCCTCTTCAGGATCGTCTACAAAAGCAGAAACCAATGGCACTTTACTTCCGTATTCTTGCGCTAGTTGAAATGGGTTGGCCCCAATAACCGTAGCTATCACCATCGTTAAAGTAATCGCAAAGACTATCGGAATGACAATGACAAACAAAAACCATTGTAATTTGTTTGATTTACTTTCTGTTTGATTTTCAACGCTTGCCATATCTATCACCTATTCATCTCTCTGAAATACTGTTGTACAGAAATCTCATCTAAAAATTTATTTTCATTTTTCTTCTCTAGTTGATCAGCTAAATATTTTTTATGATCAATAATCGTTTCAAGTTTTTTCACTTCTTGAAGAGCCTCATTTAAAGCATCCTGTTTTTGCTGCATATTCACTCTAGCCTGATGCACTTTCATTTGAAGTTCTTGCTCTTTCGTCTGGAAAGTTTGTAGATATTGATTGGCTGAGTGAATTTCAAACCCCTTAGACCGTTTAGAAATCTGTTCATTAAAATGTGTTACTGCAGACTCCTTGTTTTTAAGAAGGTCATAAAGATCTGTCGCTACCGTTTCAAAATGGTCAATAGAACGATTATATCGAACTTGGGCATCTTCTAATTCTTTTTCTTTTAATTGCTGGATTTTTTCAAAAGATTGGGTTGAACTCATCTTTGCTCACCATCCGACAACATTTGAATTAGATTATCCACAGTCACTGTCCTTTCTTGTGATTCACCGATTGATTGAGCTAAAAACTTCATCAACTTAGGTTGATAATGAATAGCTTCGTCTATTTTTGAAGAAGAGCCTGTTTTGTAAGCTCCAATTTGAATCAATTCTCTGTTTTCTTCATATGTAGAAAGTAATGAACGGAGCCTGTAATTTGCTTGTAAATGCTCCTGAGACACGATTTTAGGCATTAGACGGCTAACTGATTTCAATACGTTAATTGCCGGGTACTGACCCCTTTCTGCAAGCGAGCGGTCAAGAACTAAATGTCCATCTAACAACCCTCTCACAGCATCTGCAATCGGTTCATCCATGTCATCCCCGTCTACTAGCACCGTATAAAAGGCTGTGATACTTCCCTGGTCACCGTTGCCCGTCCGTTCCAATAGTTGTGGCAAGATAGCAAAGACGCTTGGAGTATAACCTTTAGTTGTAGGTGGCTCTCCACTAGCAAGTCCGATTTCCCTCTGTGCCATTGCTATTCTTGTTAATGAATCCATCATCAAATTGACGTGATAACCCTGGTCTCTGAAGTATTCACATATGGCTGTTGCAGTATAGGCACCTTTAATTCGTTGTAGAGCTGGTTGGTCTGAAGTAGCAACAATTATGATAGATTTCTTCAATCCTTCGGGACCTAACTCATGTTCAATGAACTCTCTTACCTCTCTGCCTCTTTCACCGAGTAAAGCAAATACGTTAATATCAGCATCACTGCTCTTAGCAAGCATCCCCAGTAGTGTACTTTTACCAACACCACTACCAGCAAATATCCCTACCCTCTGACCTCTTCCAACCGTAATACAACTATCGATTGCTTTAATTCCAGTGGATACTTGTTCAGTTATCGGCTTCCTAGCAAGCGGATTGGGTGGTTTACGAACCGTACTGTACTCAGTCAATCCACTTGGGAGTTTTGAATCTACCAAGGGTTGTCCTAAACCATCTAATACTTGTCCTATTAGGGAGCGTCCAACCTGTACAGATAATGAACGGTTTGTAGATTCTACTAAACTATCAGGTCCAATTTGATTGGTTTGCTCATATGGCATCAATAAGACATGTTCGTTTTGAAAGCCAACAACTTCAGCTTTAATTTTTTCACCTGTGGACTTCGGATAAATATAGCAGACATCTCCTAATTTAACTTCGGGTCCCTTTGATTCGATCAATAAGCCGACATTACGATAGATTTTTCCATATCTCTTCATGAGGCTTTTTGATTCTATAGAATCTAATAGATTAAGAAGTTTCACTAGAAGCTTCCCCTTTTAATAAGTTATTAAGTTGCTTCTCTAATTCCTTGAGCTGCGTGTCAACACTGGCATCAATCGTTCCATAAGGTGACTCAATCAAACAGCCATATTCGGGAAGGTCCCTCTTCGGATAAATCCATAACTTTCCGTGTCCTGGAATGATTTGTTCAATACTATCCTGATGTTTCAATACAAATTGATAACTATCTGGATTTACATAAACAGAGATTTCTGAGTGGTTCATCACTTCTTGTACTGCGTGTTTTATAATCTCTACAAAGGACGACTCGTCTTCTTCCAAACGCTGTTGAACGATTTTGTTAGCTGAGTTGAGTGCAAGTTTCAAAATATCTTCCTCTGCACCTGAAAGTTTCTCAAAGTAAAAAGTCTTCGTTTCGTCTACTAAGTCATTCGCCTCTTGGAGTAAGTTCTCATATGTAGTCTCAGCTTCATTCATACCTTTTTGGAACCCTTTTTCATAGCCTTCTTGACTAGCAT
Source organism: Halalkalibacillus sediminis (assembly GCF_002844535.1). Lineage (NCBI taxonomy): Bacteria > Bacillati > Bacillota > Bacilli > Caryophanales > Bacillaceae > Halalkalibacillus > Halalkalibacillus sediminis. The sequence continues at coordinate 450,413 of NZ_PJNH01000001.1, read as the reverse complement.
CATTTAGCTTCTGTTCAATTTCTTTTTCCAAGTCTTTTTTATTTTGCTCAATTTGTTGATTCGCTTCATCTATCATCTGTGCAGCTTTTTTCTCTGCTTCTTCCAATTCTTTCTGTGCATCTAACAACCTCTGTTGAATGTCTTCTTCAACATTCTTATCATCGGGTGCACCACTACTATCATTTTGTTCTGCTCGCGGTATAACCGGTTTTATACGAATCACTTTGCCACCCTGATTTGATTCTTCTTTTAAACGATTAAGGTTAGACAATGATATCGTCACCTCCGCCACGAGCTATGACAATTTCGCCCATTTCTTCTAAGCGACGAATTGTTCCGACAATTCTTGTTTGTGCTTCTTCAACATCCTTCAAACGAACAGGTCCCATGAATTCCATTTCATCCTTGATGGTTTCTGCCATTCGATTCGACATGTTCTTGAATAATACATCTTTAACTTCTTCACTTGACACTTTAAGAGATAACATCAGGTCTTCATTTTCAACATCTCTGATAACTCTTTGAATCGCGCGGTTGTCTAAAGTAACAACATCTTCGAACACAAACATACGTTTCTTGATTTCCTCTGCTAAATCCGGATCTTGCATTTCTAGTTCGTCTAAAATAGTGCGCTCAGTTGAGCGATCGACACCATTTAAGATTTGAACAATGGATTCGACTCCACCTGTCTCATTATAATCCTGAGATACAGTAGTTGATAATTTCTTTTCCAACAAATTTTCGACTTCATTGATTACCTCTGGCGAAGCTGAATCCATTACTGCTATTCTTCTTGCAATATCAGACTGAGTTTCCTGTGGCAATTCTGATAATATCTGAGCAGCTTGCTCGGAATCTAAATAAGAAAGAATAAGTGCAATTGTTTGTGGATGCTCATTCTGAATAAAGTTATAAATTTGTGTCGGATCAGCTTGTCTTGCAAAATCAAAAGGTCGAACCTGCAAAGATGAGGTAAGACGATTGATGATATTACCTGCTTGACCTTCACCTAACGCTTTTTCAAGAACAGTCTTTGCATAGTTGATACCACCTTGTGATATATAATCCTGTGCTAAAGCAATTTGATGAAATTGTTCTAAAATCTCTTCTTTACGACCGGACTCCACTTTTTTAACAGATGATATCTCTAAAGTGAGTTGCTCAATCTCCTCTTCTGTTAAGTGTTTATAAACTTGAGCTGAAACATCCGGGCCCAAAGAAATTAGAAGTACGGCTGCTTTCTGTTTTCCTGATAGTTCTTTATTTTGTACAGGCATACTTGAACCCCCTAATCCTCACTAATCCAAGTTCTTAGTAGTTTCGCAAATTCATCAGGTTTTTCTTTCGCTAGATTCTCTAATCTTTTTCTCCTGATGGTTGATTCTGATTGATTTTCTTCCATGGAGTAATCCTCAATTTCAGTAGTTTCAGTTTGTACTACTTCTTCTGAATCAACTCTTCTATCTCTATTTCTAAGCAGGAAGAATACTAAGACTACAATGGCTAGGATTAAAATAGCTCCTACAATATAAAACCAAGTAGGTATTCCTGTTGGTCTATCTCCGAAATCAGGAGTTCCTGAAAACTCTTGGAATACGATAGAAACTTTATCTGCTGGATTCAAATCTTCAACGTTTGAAGAAATAGATGTTTGAATGACTGAAGATAAAATTGACTGAATATCTTCCTCCACAGCCACCTGCTCAGCTTCGTTCAAAGTAACGACTTCATTGTTTTCTTCAACCGTATTATCAACAGCCACTTGAATTCCTAAATCTCTGACTTCGTATGGACTTTCCACGATTTCACTACGAATTCGATTGAATTCATTATTAATCGTTTCTCTTACCATTTCGTACTCTGATAGCTCTTCCTGATCTTCGGTAGCTGGCAGTTCTGGAATGTCACCTTCACCTTCTACCATTTGATTCCCGTCGTAACCTGTATATGTTTCAGTTATACGATCGACACTTACTGGCAAACCTTCCATAGACTCCATATCAACAGGCTCCACTATTTCTTCGACTCTATTTTCTTGAGCAAAATCTACGTCAGTTGTAACGGAAACAACTACTTTATCCTGGCCAATCATTGTACCCAGCAATTTTTGTACTCGCCTTTGAATATCTTTTTCAATATCTTTCTTTATCTGTTGATGTTCCGCGTATGTACTTCCAGATCCTTGCCCTCCCGAACCATCGAGATCATAATACTCAAAATATTGGTTCATTATGACGATATCTTCTGGTGAGAGGTTTGGTACAGCTTTTGAAACTAAATGATAGAGACCTTGAACTTGATTTTGATTAAATTCATAACCATAATCAGTGCTCAAAACTATGGAAGCAGATGACTGCTCTTGTTCTTCTCCGACAAAGATAGTTTCTCGTGCTCGGTTGATTAATACTCGAGCGTCTGAGATCCCTTCTATGTTTTGAATTAATTGAGACAATTCCGTTTGCATCGCGTCAACTTCGATTATCTGTCTTTCTTCATCTGTCATTCCCCATGAGACATTATCACTGAAGAAAGAATAATCAATATTACCACTATTAGGTATCCCTCTTGATGCGAAATCTACCAGTAGCCCATCTGATTGGGCTTCCGGGACAAGTATTGTGCTGCCACCATTTTCTATTTCATATGTAATACCTTGTTCATCTAGTTCTGTTTTCAATTGTCCAGCTTCCTGTAGCGACAGATTGCTATATAGTGGCACCATCCGAGGGCTCGATGCCATGAAGGTCACAGCAACGATCAAGATGATTATAGCAAGGACTCCACCTATGATACCGGATTTTTGTATATTGGTTCGTGTTTTCCAGAACTCGGTTATTTGACTTCGGTATTTATTAACTGTTTCATTCATTGTAGTCCCCCGACTTTAAATTCATTTCATCCCATTGAATGAACGGTTGTATTATATTTGCATTCTCATGACTTGACGATAAGCCTCAATAGCTTTATTTTGCATTTCAGTAGCAGTTTGTACCGTAATACTCGCTTTTTGAGCAGTAATCATGACATCATGTAAATCTTTTGCTTCTCCCCGCACAAGCTCCTCTGTTTTCAGAGTCGACTCATTCTGAGTACGGTTCACATTATCAATCGCAGATTTTAATTGGTTAGCAAAATTTTGATGCGCTTCACTTGGAGTGACCTTGGAAGCTTTCATACCATTTATTTGTTGATTATTTGCTTGAAAGAATGAACTTTGAATAGGGTCCATGATTTAATCTCCTTATCTACCAATCTCTAATGACTTCATCAACATACCTTTTGAAGCGTTCAAAGCTGTCACATTCGCTTCATAAGCACGTGTAGTACTCATCAGGTTGATCATTTCTTTTAAAGGATCAACATTAGGCATTGCTACGTAACCATCTTCGTCTGCATCTGGGTGATCAGGATTGAAAACCTGCTTAAAGGGCGTTTGGTCCTCAGTCACAGAATCGATTCTTACACCGGTACCTGGTGTGTTAGTACGATTCATCGCTTGTTGAAGGAAAGAGTCGAATTTTCCATCACGTGATTCCTGATTTACTAATTTCCGACGATATGGCTGCCAATCTCCATTTTCGTCTACCCTTGCCCTCGTTGTTTCTGCATTTGCAAGATTGGAAGAAATAACATCCATTTTAAAGCGGTTCGCCGTTAAAGCACTTCCACTAGTATTCATGCCATGAAAAATTGTCATTCTTAACTCCCTCCTCCAAGAACAGTTTTAATCGTATTGAATTTACCGTTAATACGTTCCGTAACTGCCTCATAGTACAATTGGTTTTTCGCTAACTCAGACATTTCTTTATCAAGATCTACACTATTTCCGTTGTGGTTATATGTAACGTTCTGTCTTGCTTTTACTGAAAAGCTTTGTTCCATTTGATCAAAGGGAAGATGTTTCGCATGTGTACGATTTGCTTCCAAACGGCTACTTGCTTCGTTCAAAAACTGATCAAATTTAACATCTTTTGCTTTATAACCTGGGGTATCAACATTCGCTATGTTATGAGCAATCGTTTGGTTCTTAAGAGAAGAATAATCAAGTGCTCTTTGTAAATTTTGTGTTGATTTACCAAACAGATCCATATGAACCCTCCCTATATCACACATTTATAAAATATCAGAAAATTCAACAAGATTAAACAAAAATTGAAGATTCATTACAGAAAGATTACATTTTGTCGTTTATATTATTACATAAAATTCCCTCAAATGACATACCTACTAGTTATTTTTAGCAATAATTGTCGAAATAATTATATATACCTAGTACATAATGATGGTTTTATTAAAAAACCCCTATAAAAAATATCTTAGAAACGAATCAGTATACTTATGCAAAAATAAAAGGGCTAGTCTATTTAGACTAACCCTTATTTTTACAACTAATTAAAACTTTTGGTTATTCAATTCTACTAGGAATTTATCATTGAGTACCTTGATATAAGTACCCTTCATTCCTAATGATCTGGATTCAATGACGCCAGCACTTTCTAACTTTCTTAAAGCGTTGACGATTACAGAACGTGTAATTCCAACTCTATCTGCGATTTTACTAGCTACGAGTAATCCTTCATTTCCTTCAAGTTCTTCAAAGATATGCTCGATTGCCTCAAGCTCACTATAGGAAAGTGAATTGATTGCCATTTGAACCACAGCTTTACTTCTAGCTTCCTCTTCGATCTCTTCAGCTTTCTGGTGTAGTATTTCCATCCCTACAACAGTTGCACCGTATTCTCCAAGCAATAGATCATCTTCATCAAACGAATCTTCCAGTCGACTAATGATTAAAGTACCTAGGCGTTCACCACCACCTATGATAGGTAGTAATGTTGTAAGCCCGTTTTTGAATAAGTCTTTGTTTTCAACAGGGAACGCTGTGTACTCACTGTTGATATCTACGTTAGCTGTCGTTTCGGTAATGTTAAAGAGATTGTTCGTATATTCTTCAGGAAACTGACGAGCTTCTAGCATTTCTTTCATTCGCTCATTTTCAATCTCTTGCTTAATTGCGAATCCTAGTAGCTTACCTCTACGGCTGAGAACAAAAACATTTGCTTCAATTACGTCTCTCAATGTAGCAGACATATCATTGAAGTTAACTGCTTTCCCTTGTGTTTTTTGTAACATTGAATTAATCGTTCTTGCTTTTTCTAATAAATTCATATTGATTCCTCCTGATTAATTAATCTAATTTATAAAATGAATTGTGACAAATCTTTATTTTTCACAATTGAAGCTAACTTTTCATCCACATATGAAGCTGTAATATCTACTTTTTCCATATTAATATCTGGCGCTTCAAATGATAAGTCTTCCAATAACTTTTCCATAATTGTGTGCAACCTACGAGCTCCGATATTATCAGTGTCCTGATTGACTTCGAAAGCTATTTCCGCAATTCGCTTGATCGCATCATCTGTGAAGTTCAGTTTAACCCCTTCGGCTTCAATCAGTGCTGAATATTGTTTGATGATTGCATTTGATGGTTCGGTCAATATATTCACAAAATCTTCGATGATCAATTTACTTAATTCGACCCTTATAGGAAACCTACCCTGTAATTCAGGTATTAAATCACTAGGCTTGGCCATGTGGAATGCACCTGCAGCTATAAATAACATGTAGTCCGTTTTGACCGCTCCATATTTCGTAACCACTGTGGAACCTTCCACGATAGGTAAGATGTCTCTTTGAACACCTTCTCTCGAAACATTCCCTTGGCGTTCCTCTTTGCCGCATACTTTATCAATTTCATCAATAAAGATGATTCCTGACTGTTCAGCTTGTTCAATTGCAAGTTGGTGCACTTCATCCATGTCGATCATTTTCTGAGCTTCTACTTGGGTTAATACTTCTCGTGCTTCCTTAACTGGTAAGCGACGTTTCTTTTTGTTCTTAGGCATGAACTGATTGAATGCATCTTGAAAATTCATCCCCATCTGTTCCATACCAGAACCCTGTAGCATATCAAACATAGATGATTGTTGTTCTTCGACTTCAACTGTTACCATGCGTTCTTCTAATTCCCCATTATCTAACTGTTGGCGAATTTGTTTACGCTTTGTAGCCACTTCATCTGTATCATCTGTATTCGAAGTAGTTTGTTGCTCCTGTTGTTGATTGAATAACATTTCAAGCGGATTTTTCATCTGTTGGTTGTTCTTCTTTTTCTCAGGTACAAGTAGCTTGACTATGCGCTTATTAGCCATTTCCCTTGCTTGGTCCTGGATCTGTAACATTTTTTCTTCTTTAATCATTCTGACGCTAGTGTCTACTAAGTCACGTACCATAGACTCTACATCACGACCGACATAACCGACTTCGGTGAATTTCGTCGCTTCCACTTTAACGAATGGAGCTCCAACTAACTTAGCTAATCTTCTAGCTAATTCAGTTTTACCAACTCCAGTAGGTCCGATCATTAAAATATTTTTAGGGACGATCTCGTTTCGTATTTCTTCAGGCATTTGTAATCTGCGATATCGGTTCCTAATGGCAACAGACAAAGCCTTTTTCGCATCATTTTGACCAATGACATACTCATCCAATTGTTCAACGAGCTGTCTTGGGGTCGCTTTCGTGCTCATATATTCTAATCTCCTTTACTATCTAAAGTTTCGACTACGATTTGATCATTCGTATATACGCAAATTTCTCCTGCGATTTCTAAAGCTGCTTTAGCAATTCCTTCTGCTGACTGTTCACTTGAGTATCTCTTAAGAGCTCTTCCGGCACTGAGAGCATAATGGCCACCAGAGCCTATCGCTAATATCTGATCATCAGGCTCAATCACTTCGCCGGTTCCAGATACGAGTAGCATGGTGTCTTGATTCATTACAATCAGCATAGCTTCTAATCTTCGTAACACTTTATCGCTACGCCATTCTTTAGCTAATTCAACTGCTGCACGGTCTAATTGGCCATTATATTTTTCAAGGTATGCTTCAAATTTTTCAAATAATGTAAAAGCATCAGCTACTGAACCAGCAAAACCGGCCAATACTTTACCATTGAAAAGTTTTCTTACCTTTCGAGCTTTATGTTTCATGACTACAGCATTTCCAAATGTAACTTGTCCATCACCACTCATAGCAGCTTGGCCATCGTGTTGGACAGCAAAAATGGTCGTTGCATGGAATGTTTGCTCCATCTTAATCCCTCGCTTATCGTTACGCTCTTGGATGAGCATTTTTATATATCTTCTGCAAATAATCCTTAGTTACATGAGTATATACCTGAGTAGAAGACAAATTTTCATGCCCCAACATTTCTTGAACAGAGCGTAAATCCGCTCCCTTATTCAATAAATGAGTGGCGAATGTATGCCTTAATTTGTGAGGATGAATAGAAGACGTCTTTGCTACCTTTTGAATCATGCTATTTAAAATGTAACTTACACCTCTTGCAGTTAAAGGCTTACCCATATTATTTAAAAATACGACGTCTGTATCGCTATTTCGTTTTGAAATCAACTGATCACGGCCATCACGCATATACTTCAGCAATGCCTTCTGAGCATGTGAGCCAAATGGGATGTGACGCTGCTTTTTCCCTTTACCCGTTACTAGAACTGACCCAACTGAGAAATCAATATCGTGAACGTTTATAGTAGTCAACTCAGTGACTCGTAAGCCTGATGCATAAAGTAATTCAATCATCGCCTGGTTTCTTTGTCCTAGGGGAGTTGTTAGGTCTTCCACTTCAAACAGTTTCTCTATTTCTTCTTCGTAAAAAAATTCTGGTATGTTCTTTTCCATTTTAGGCATAGTTACATAATGGAAAGGATTCTGTTCCACCAAGCCTTCCCGCTCAAGAAAATTGTAGAAACTCCGCAAGCTGGAAAGCTTTCTTGATACTGTTCTTTTGGTTATTTTCGTCTGGTATAATTCCGTTAAAAAATTACGAATCAATAAATGATCCGCATCTTTCCAATTCTTCAAAGATTCTTTTAGTAAAAACGCTTCGAACTGACCAATATCATACATATAATGTTTAATCGTATGAGGGGAAGCGTTCTTCTCGACTTTCAGATATTCTTTGAACTGCTCTTTTGATTGATGTAAGGCCATAATGAATCGCTACCTTTCAAAACGATTAAATCTTACCAAACATTTTATTTAATTTCAACGAATTTTACTAAATTGTAACAAAATTCTGAATAGTGCTGAATAGTCCAACTTTTTTCAAGTTCTTAAAAAAGTTTACCAATCTTCATTATAACCGAAAGCACCAATGAAATATTCTATATGATTTAAAATTGTGTGTCAATTTAAAAAACTCAATCATTACCATCCTTAACAATTATGGAGAAATATATTCTATTAGATTGAATATTTTCAGAATTCATATCAATAAAAAAAGAACCCGTTCTCACGAGTTCTCTTTTCCTTTAATTTTGTTCTCTTTCTTCGTAGTCACATTCAGTACACTTGATCTGAGTACTCTTTTTATTTTTCTTTTCAACTAAGAGCGAAGAACATTTCGGGCATGGTCTTTCAATTGGCTTATCCCATGAAATAAAGTCGCATTCTGGATATCGATCACAACCATAGAATACCCTGTTCTTTTTACTTTTTCTCTCAACGATATTGCCTTCTTTACATTTAGGGCAATTCACGCCGATCTCTTTCAAGATTGGTTTAGTATTTCGACATTCCGGAAAGTTGGAACATGCGAGAAACTTACCGTACCTTCCCATTTTGTAAACCATCTCGTGACCACATTTTTCGCAGTCTATTCCAGCAGGTTCGTCACGGACTTCGATCTTTTCCATCTCTTCCTCTGCTTTTTCCAAGTGTTTTTCAAAATCTTGATAGAAATTACGTATGATTTCTCGCCATTCTTGCGATCCTTCTTCTACACCGTCTAAGGAGTTCTCCATATTCACAGTGAACTCTACATCAATAACTTCTGGGAAATACTCCTTCAAAATATCGATGACGATGATTCCTAGTTCAGTTGGAATGAAACGGCGATTATCTAACGAGACATAGCCTCTCCTTTGAATAGTGTCCAATGTTGGAGCATAAGTAGATGGGCGTCCTATACCTTTTTCCTCTAAAGTCCTGACAAGTCTTGCTTCTGTATATCTTGGTGGTGGTTGAGTAAAGTGTTGGTCAGGATTGATCTCTTCAGCTTCTACTTGGATCCCTTCTTCTAAAGGAGGAAGGATTTTATTATCATCTTTTTTCTGATCATCGCTACCTTCTACATACAAGGTCATAAAACCTTTGAATTTGATTTCAGAACCAGAAGCTCGGAATTCTACTCCCTCATTCAACAAATGAGCTGTTACTGTGTCTAGGATCGCAGGGGCCATTTGACTCGCAACAAATCTCTCCCAAATCAATTTATAGAGTCTATACTGATCTCTCGACAATTTAGGTTTAATGGTTTTCGGGTCATTATGAACGGAAGTTGGTCGAATTGCTTCGTGCGCATCTTGGGAACGTTCCTTATTTTTCGCTTGGGTCTGCTTACCAAGATATTCTTTTCCGTGTTTCTCTTCGATCCACTGAGAAGCTTCTTGTTTAGCAGTATTTGAAATTCTGGTGGAATCTGTTCGCATATAAGTGATAAGACCAGTAATCCCATTTTTACCACCCAGATTGATCCCCTCATATAACTGCTGGGCGATCATCATCGTCTTCTTAGCACGGAAATTCAATTTGCGGAATGCTTCCTGTTGTAAGGATGAAGTGGTGAACGGTAAAGCTGGGTTTCGCTTACGTTCTCTCTTATTCACTTTGTCTACTTTGAACGAATTACCATCGAGCTTTTTTAAAATACCTTGAACATCTTCTTCAGTTTTTAATTCAGTTTTCTTTCCATCTATTCCATAAAACTTCGCTTCGAATTCTTTTTTATTATGTTTGAAATTACCTGTGATTGACCAATATTCTTCTGGCTCGAAATTATTGATTTCATTTTCACGATCAATAATCATTTTTACGGCAACTGATTGCACACGTCCAGCACTTAAGCCTTTTTTAACTTTCTTCCATAGTAATGGGCTTATGTTATAACCAACTAAACGGTCTAAAACCCTTCTAGCTTGTTGCGCGTGCACGAGATCCATATTGATTTTTCTAGGCTCTTTAAAAGATGCTTTGACAGCATCTTTAGTAATTTCATTAAATACTACGCGGTAAGGTCTCTCATCATCAACACCTAAAGAGTGTGCAAGGTGCCATGCGATCGCTTCCCCTTCTCTATCGGGGTCGGCTGCGAGAAAGACTTTCTTCGACTTTTTAGCTGCTTTTTTCAAATCATTTAAAACAGGACCTTTTCCACGTATCGTAATGTATCGTGGTTCGAAATCGTTTTCTACATCTACACCCATTTGGCTTTTTGGTAAATCAATTACATGCCCCATTGAAGCTTTAACGGTGTATTTTTTTCCTAAATATCTTTCAATAGTTTTTGCTTTGGCTGGTGATTCAACAATTACTAAATAATCTGACATTCTACGAGTCCTCCTACGAGGTGATTTCCTTTTTGTAAATCTCATTCATTATTAATTATTTCTATGCGTTTTGTCAAACACCTTTTTTAATAAAGGAATTTTTTCATGCGTTATCGGGGCTTTATTTAAATACTAAGGTGATTAATTATTTCCTCACCAGACGTGATTGGAATTGCTCCTTCCTTTAATAATTTAATACATCCCTGACTTTGTTTCAGAAAAATGGAATCTGGAACGACGAATATGTCTTTTCCTTGTTCTAGCGACTGATCCGCAGTAATCATTGTCCCACTTCTTTCTGTAGCTTCTATAATTAAAGTAGCTTTAGAAAGCCCACTTATTAACCGATTACGTTCAGGGAAGTGCCATTTTTGAGGCCTAATATTTGGGGGATATTCTGATAAAATCAAGCCTTTATTTTTAATTTTCTCTTGAAGAGAAATATGTGAGCTAGGATAGCAATGGTCATAGCCATACCCAAGGACAGCAATTGTTTTACCGCTTTGGCGCAACGTGATTTGGTGAGCCATTGCATCGATACCATATGCTAAGCCGCTTACGATTGTTAAAGGGTGTTTGATAAGACTAGGAAGTAATGCTTCTATTTTCTTGGATGCTTCTTGAGAGGGTTTTCTCGATCCGATAACACTGATCATTTGTGAGTTTAATAAGCTGAGGTCTCCAATACAATATAGGATTAATGGGGGATCAGGAATTTGGCTTAAAGACTGAGGGAAATCATCGTCATAGATAGTGATTGGTTTCCATTCTTTATACAAGAGTGAATTTCTAGCGCGATTGTGTGGATCATGAATATATTTATACAATTGAATTGCATGATGAGAATTTAATTTAAAATAATGTTGAAGGTGCTTTTCTTTTAATTTAAGTAGTTGTTCAAGGTTGGGATCTTTTAATAAAAGATATTGAACTTTTCTTCTTGTGATTAGGTGACTTTGCATGAGGTGGAAGAGTTCGAAGGAAGGGGATTTCAAATCCATGTTTCACTCTCCTGTATGTGATTTTGAGGTTATAAGAGGGATATTAGTGTAAAAAAGGTTTAGGGGGTGAACCCTAAACCTTTTTTAGAATATTAATGAGTTTTACATTTGTCGTAAAGATTGTTTTCTTTCAAGACACCGATTAGCGTTTGACCCATAACTGCAGGCGTTTCAGCTACTTCAATGCCACATTCATTCATAATGCGAGTTTTCTCTTCAGCTGTACCTTTACCACCAGAAATGATCGCACCAGCATGGCCCATGCGTTTTCCTGGAGGTGCCGTTGTACCACCGATAAAGCCAACAACTGGTTTTGTCATATGAGCCTTCACCCATTCAGCTGCTTCTTCTTCAGCTGTACCACCGATTTCACCGATCATCATGACTGCATGAGTGTCCGGATCATCATTGAATGCTTTCAATACATCGATGAAGTTTGTACCGTTTACTGGGTCTCCCCCGATACCAACAGCAGTTGACTGTCCGAAACCTTCCTCAGATAACTGATGAACTGCTTCGTAAGTCAATGTACCAGAACGTGAAACAACTCCGATATGACCTTTCTTGTGAATGTATCCAGGCATGATACCAATTTTACATTCGTCTGGAGTAATTACACCCGGGCAGTTAGGACCAACTAAACGAGTTTTCTTACCTTCCATATAACGCTTCACTTTTACCATATCGCTTACTGGGATATGCTCAGTGATGCAAATAGCAAGATCTAATTGTGCATCCACTGCTTCCATGATTGCATCTGCAGCAAATGGAGCAGGTACGTAAATGACAGAAGCTGTTGCGCCTGTTTCGATTACTGCATCTTGTACAGTATTGAAGACAGGTACTCCAGCAACTTCAGTGCCGCCTTTTTTAGGAGTTACACCTGCTACGATATTCGTTCCATATTCAAGCATTTGTTCTGTGTGGAATTTAGCTGTTCCACCAGTGATACCTTGAACAAGTACTTTTGTGTCTTTATTAATATATACGCTCATTTTCGTCCGTCCTTTCCTATTTTACTAGAGATACAATTTTTTCTGCACCGTCAGCCATAGAATCTGCAGAAGTGATATTTAAGCCAGAATCTTCTAAGATTTTCTTCCCTTGGTCTACATTAGTACCTTCTAAGCGTACTACTAGAGGGATTTCTAAACCGATTTGTTTCGTAGCTTCGACTACACCTTCAGCAATAACATCACACTTCATGATTCCACCGAAAATGTTGACAAAAATACCTTTCACGTTGTCATCGGACAAAATGATTTTGAACGCTTCTGTTACTTTTTCAGCAGTCGCACCGCCCCCAACATCTAGGAAGTTAGCCGGTTCGCCGCCATAATGTTTGATGATATCCATTGTTGACATAGCTAGGCCTGCGCCATTAACCATGCAACCAATGTTTCCATCAAGCGCTACATAGCTTAAGTCATGCTTAGAAGCTTCGATTTCCTTTTCATCTTCTTCATCTAGATCACGAAGTTCAAATACATCTTTTTGACGGAATAATGCGTTATCATCAAAGTTCAACTTCGCATCTAATGCTAATACTTGACCATCGTTAGTTGTAACTAATGGGTTGATTTCAGCAATTGAACAGTCTTTTTCCATGAACACAGTGTATAGACGCGTCATGAATTTAACTGCATTCCCTAGCATTTCATCAGGAATGTTGATATGGAATGCTAATCTTCTTGCTTGGAATGGAGTTAGGCCTACAACAGGGTCGATAACCTCTTTGAAGATTTTTTCTGGCGTTTTTTCAGCCACTTCTTCAATCTCAGTACCACCTTCTTCAGAAGCCATCATGACAACTCTAGAAGTAGCACGGTCCATAACAAGTCCGATATAGTATTCGTTTTTGATATCGCAACCTTCTTCAATTAAAAGACGATTGACTTGCTTTCCTTCAGGACCTGTTTGGTGCGTCACTAATGTCTTTCCTAGAATTTCGTCTGCATATTGGCGTACTTCGTCAATATTTTTAGCGATTTTTACACCGCCTGCATTACCACGTCCACCTGCGTGAATCTGTGCTTTGACAACGCTGATATTCGAACCTAATTCTTTAGCGGCTTCAACTGCTTCATCAACAGAAAAAGCAACTTTGCTATTAGGAACTGCAACGTTGTATTGGCGGAAAATTTCCTTCGCTTGATACTCATGAATGTTCATGTTACATCCTCCCATCGAAATGTTACTTCATAAAGATTTATAAAATAAATATGTCTGGAAACCACACGATTAACATTATACATGAAAAATGTTGGTTTCAAAAGGAATGACGCGATAAATGTCGGATATTATTTATATTTTTTATCCATTTGGTAAATAAAAGCAAAAACTTCAGCCACTGCTTGATAAAGATCCTCTGGAATCCGGTCATTGATGTTCAACTCATCCATCAGTTGAATAAGGGTTGCATCCTCATGAACTGGAACCTCATGATCTGACGCAGAGTCCAATATTTTTTCTGCTACTAGTCCTTGTCCTTTTGCAACTATTTGAGGTGCTTCGTCGCTTCCTTCATCATATTTTAATGCAATAGCTTGCTTCCTATCGGGGACAAATTTCTTCATATTCGGTAGTCGACCCCCTTATGGGAAATTACATTTTGATTATAGGCATGCGTGTTTGATACAGAAATCTCTTGCTGCGATAATGGTTTGATTTCAACACTATTCAATGTGTATTCTTTGAGCTGTAGATTCTTTTCTAACCCTGGCTGTAGGGGTGAAATGAGCGGTTTTAATCGCTCAGGAGAATCATGAAAAATATTCAAGTCAACTTCTCCGTTTCTAACCTGCATATCAATGACGGTTTCTTGCAACTGAGGAAGGTCTAAATAAAACATCACCCGGCATTGTCTCGGGTGTATCGATCCGTCTTTTTCCTTCTGCCCTTCGAAATCCATCCATAAATCTTCGTTCAATCCAAACAATTCCTTAGGAAGTTGAGTACTGAACTGAATACTCTCTTTAACACTTTCATTTGTCGATAAATGTATAGACTGAAAGATTTGGTTGAGTTGCTGCATGGAATCTGGAATATTTGCTTGCCCCATTTGACCACTCACGGCTTTCATCAAAGTTTGCATCGAAGGATAATCTGGTAACTGATTCCTAGTTACCAGAGCTTGATCAAAGCTTTCGTGCTGAGTGAGCTGCATAAAACCTTTCATTTGATTCATCAAAGTATCCATCTGACCTGTGCTGGTCGGCTGAAATTGATGCATCATCGCATTCCAAAACTGCAATGCGCGTTGTTCACTTCCTGAGGCTTGGTTATAAACGAGCTGTTGCATCGATTGCATCAGACTCTGACCCTGTTGACTATTCAACAATTGATTGGCAGCGTTGAAGTTATTTGATTGTAGCTGGCTTTGTAACTGCTGTGCCAACTGTTTTTGCCCGTCCGGCAACATATTAATCATTTGGTTCACGGAGGATAAATTCATTGAATTCTGCAAGAAATTTTGGCCAGTCTGCGAAACACCTTGGGGACCCTGTTGCTGCAATTGACTCAATTGTCCCATGATGGATTGAAGTAGATTTAACTGTTTGGGCTGGCTGACTACTTGCTGACTATTGAATTGCTTGATCGATTGACTTAACTGATCAGCAGAAAAATTAATCGGTAGTTGATTCCATTGCAAATTACTTGTGGATTGACCATTCCCATTCAATTGAAACTGAACTTGGTTCGATTGAGACCAATTTTTCCACATAGCAGACCATTCATTGAAGGACATCTGATTTGAAATGAGGCCCGCTTTCTGGAACAGTTGGAAAGTTGACGTCGAACCTTTCCCGATTTCATGTAGAACTTGAAAAGTCATTGTATTCAAGACACTATTAGAGTCAATTCTTTGTCCAGAAAATAATTGAGAGTAATTCGCTAATTGAATTTTTTCATTCGTGGTTTGAGTCATACTTCCAAGCTGCATTTGGAGACTTTGTATGTTTTGAGAAAAAGAAATCGGATGATTCACGCGCTGATTGATTGAATTGAACATTTGTTGGTCCAGGGGTAATTGCCTCTGGACCATTTCTTGCAATATTGCTGTTTGGTTCGTCCCACTATTGTTTTGAGCAAGTTGTAGCAATTGTTGAACTTGACCTTGCTGAATAGGTACCTGGTTTCTTAAAAATGATGCGATCAATTGTACATCGGCTTTCGCGCCTTTGACCCCTAAATTTTGTAACATCGTTTGAGCTGCTTCTTGATGATTTCGCACGACTTGATCACTCATGACTTGCAGCTGTGTCACTGGGCTTGTCTGTTTGACTTGCATCAGATAGTTTTTATTCGCTTGTAGGGAGGTATCTAATTGAGCGACCAATTGGTGGTTACCTATTCGTATTTGAGCTTTATTATCTGGAAAAAATTTAGTTACCTTACCGGTTACCATCTGGCCTTCTCTTAAAGACAGTTTTCCACCGCTATCATTAACCCTGATCGCTTGAAAAGATTGACTGACTTTTGATTGATTCATTAGTTTCACACCCTAGTTAGTCTATGAACGGATCTTTACCGGTTCGAAAGATTTCCTGTGGTACGGACTAGGGCCGTGTGCATCCAGTCCATCAAGATGTTCAGCGGTCCCATAACCCATGTTTTTGTCCCAGCCATACACCGGGAAATCCATATGTAATTCTTTCATTAAACGGTCTCGCGTCACTTTCGCTACAATACTAGCAGCTGCAATTGATATACTCTTGGAATCACCTTTGATTAGGGAAACTTGTTCAATCGGTAGATCCTTTAATTCCATGGCATCTAGAAGTAGCCTATGTGGTGTTACTTCTAAATTATTGATTGCATCCTTCATGGCTACTTTAGTAGACTCATAGATATTCATCTGATCAATTTGATCATGACTGATTACACTTACTCCAACACTGATCGCCTCTTGTAAGATATACTGAAAGAAATCTTCCTTATTCTTTTCTGAAAGTTTCTTAGAATCATCTATTCCAGGTAAATAAAAGGTAGAATCCAAAATTACTGCTGCCGCTACAACCGGTCCGGCAAGTGGACCTCTACCGACCTCATCTACACCAGCTACATATAAATGATCTTCTTGCCAATAAGTATTTTCCCATGTAGACATCTCAAGGAAACGATGGTGTAATTTCTCTAACTTTTCTTGACGCTTATTATATTGATTCAGAGCTTGCTGTACACCTTTTCTGGAATCCTTAGTTATCATTTCTTTCCACTCAGAGCTGAAAGTGCCTGATAATAATTTAGCTTTAATTTCAGCAATAGATTCTTTATTACTCATGTTGTCCCCCATTTTATTATATTATCGGTCTCTTTATCCTAAGGTGAAGCTAATTGATTTCAATTGGGTGATCGAGTGTGAAAGGTCCTAGTTTTCCCGAGCGAAGATCTTGAATAATAATTTCTGCGGTCTTTTCATAATCGACCATTCCTCCGCCCATCAGGCAACCTCTTTGTTTACCGATTTGATCGAACCATTCAACCACTTCTGAATCCCAATCAATCGGGAAACGTTCCTTTAACTGATTTGGATATTTTTCTTTAAAATATTTAAGGACAAATATTGATAGATCATCTAAGTGAACTAACTGGTCTTTGATCGAACCAATGGCAGCAACTTTGTACCCCACATCCTGGTCTTCAAATTTAGGCCATAAAATTCCGGGCGTATCCAATAATTCTAGTTGGCCATGAACTTTGATCCATTTCTGTTTCTTCGTTACACCAGGCTTGTCCCCGGTTTCTAATGTTTTCTTATTTGCCAAACGGTTAATCAATGTTGACTTCCCAACGTTAGGAATTCCGATTACCATTGCCCGAATAGCACGTGGGTTAATTCCCTTCTCTTCTCTTCTTTTATTGATATTTTGTCCGATCGTTTTCACTTCTTCCACCAAAGCTTTGATGTGTTTACCTTGATTCACATCCATAGATAACGCGTGGTTACCTTCTGCTTTGAAACGATCAATCCATTTTTTGGTTTGTTGAGGATCTGCTAAATCATCTTTCATCAATACAATAACTTTTTTCTTCTCATCTATTAATTCTTGAAGCATTGGATTTTGTGTAGAATATGGAGCTCTTGCATCAACCAGTTCAATGACAATATCTACAAGCTTTAATTTCTCTTGTACTTCTCTTTTGGCTTTAGCCATATGTCCTGGGTACCATTGTATCGTCATGTGTGCACCTCTCAATTATTAGTTGATTCTTATTTTACAACAGCAACCTTAAAACGACAAAAATATGTTCTACTTCAAAGGTTAAAGTTCTCCCAAACAAAAATTATCGATCAAAACACTAAAATAAACAATACAATTCACTTTGAATTTCAGATAGCAGGCGATTTTAACTCATTGATTCAGGAAAAATTAATTTGTAATATCTTTTGCTTTACAGATAAAAATAATATTGATACTGTAATGCATTGTGTAAAAAATTTAAAAAGGAGTTTGTTATGTTAAAAGATAAACAGGGGCACATTGATTGGCCCGTATTTGCAATAAGTGGAGGTGCGCTCCTCTTATTTGTTCTATTCGCATTCATTGATATCACACGTGTTACAGAGTTTGTCAACACAGGGTTCTCCTGGTCAGCGAAATACTTCGGGGCATTTTGGCAATTCCTCATGCTTGCTACATTTTTTGTAGGATTGTATCTCGCTTTCTCTAAATACGGAAACGTAAAAATGGGGAACTTGGACAAACCTGAAATTGGGCTTTACAAATGGCTCTCCATCATTATGGCAACACTTCTCGCCGGAGGTGGAGTATTTTGGGCGGCTGCTGAACCGATCACTCACTTCTTAACTGTTCCTCCATCTCAAGGTGGTATTGAAGCAGGCACAGAAGCTGCGATTGCCCCAGCCTTGGCACAGAGTTACATGCACTGGGGTTTTCTTGCTTGGGCGATTCTGGGTACAGTAAGTGCCGTTGTAATGATGTATGGTTATTATCAGAAAGGCATGCCTTTAAAGCCGCGTACCTTACTTTATCCGATTTTTGGAGAGAAAATTCGTACAGGGTGGTTCGCTACAACGGTTGATGCATTTTCTATTATTGCTGTAGCAGCAGGTACCATTGGTCCAATAGGGTTTCTTGGAACTCAGGCAAGCTACGGTTTACAAACTATTTTCGGTATTCCAAATAACTATGCGTCTCAACTGACAGTAATTGGTGCGGTTATTCTTATATCAACGATTTCGGCGATCACCGGTTTATATAAAGGGATTCAAAAACTCAGTAACTTCAATGTTCGACTAGCTTTAGGTCTAATAGTTTTCGTATTGATTTTTGGTCCAGGTCTTTTCATTATAAACCAGTATTTAGCAGGATTTGGTCATTATGTTCAAGAATTCATATCCATGGCTACGTATCGTGGGGATACTGGATGGCTTGGCTGGTGGACCGTGTTCTTTTGGGGCTGGTTCATTGGTTATGGTCCAATGATGGCGATTCTCGTCAGCCGTATTTCCAGAGGTCGTACAATACGCCAGATCATCTTGGCAATATCTGTACTAGCTCCGGTAATTTCAGCGTTCTGGTTTACCGTTCTAGGCGGTTCTGGAATTTATTTTGAACTGCAAACTCCTGGCGTCATTTCTGATCCTTTGAATGATGCCGGAAATGCTGCTGCAATGTTTGCGATTACTGAACAATTTCCACTCGCTTCCATTATTTCACCGCTGTTCTTGGTATTGACGATCTTGTTCGTCGTTACAACGAGTGACTCGATGTCTTATACCATCGCAATGGCTGTCACCGGGGAAGGTAATCCGAAAGCATGGGTTCGTGTTTTCTGGTCAGTCCTCATGGGTACAGTTGCAGCGATATTATTACTCATAGGTAACGGTGGTGTTGGAGCGCTTCAGAACTTCATCGTTATAACTGCAGTTCCTGTTTCTATTTTACTTCTTCCTGTATTGTGGCTTGGGCCACGTGTAGCGAAGGAAATGGCCTTAAAACAAGGAATAATCAAAGATAAATAAACAAAAAGCTGATCCTAAATAGTGAAGGATCAGCTTTTTTATTAATTACTTAATAAAGCAAATGATTATTTTCTACTTTTTAAACTAGAAAAAATCACAAATGAAAATAGTATAAAAAAAACAATCCCTACACCTAGCAATAGGCTTATAATTCCCCCCATAAAAAGCCTCCTATAGTAAAATTATTTTATAATACATATTTAACTCCAAAAATTTATAAATTGTTCAATAGCTTTTTCAGCTCTCATGCTTCGTTATTACAGTAATGAATTGGTCATCTTTCACTAACGTCCCAATTAATTGAACTAAAACATCCTAAATAATCCCTAATTCTTTTTGGATTTTATGTTTGTAATCAATATATCCATGGCCAAAATCCGGATTTTCATTTTCAATTTTGCTCATTTTATAATCCCATTGTTTAATTTCATAACTGAAGATACCATTTTTAACAGTAGGGTCATTCTCAGCAAATTTAATAACATCTTCTTCCTTTGCTGCATCAATAACTATTGCTCCTCCAGTTGAACCTCCAAATGGTCCAGTTAAAACTATATTCCCTTTATTATATTCAGTTTGAACGTACAAAGCATGCTCAGGCATAAACGGTTGATTATGTAATACTACATTATCTTTCCAATTTATTGATGGAGTTAATAATATTAGGTATCTCATAGACATTACTCCTTTTATTAAATATGTAAAGCTTCTTCTTGAGTAGCTCAAAATCTTCAAAACTAATGTTAATATAATATTCCAATAATTCATTAAACAAAATAAAACAAATTGTTGATCGTCTTATTAAACTCTTGCCCCCGTTAGCTTAATATCCTAAACTAACTTGCCCATTTGTTTAAGTACAAAATTTCACAATCTATATAATGTTTTTAGTTTAACATAAAGGAAAAAATGTAAATATAACTATAGTCTTTAAGCTCGTCCTACCCCATTACTTAGTTTTTTTCCTCACTACTTTTCAACCTTTTAGCTAAACTTTTGAGACTAGCTACGTAGATTCTTTTTCACTTCCTCCTCAATTGTAATACTTGTAACGTTTGCTGATTCGTTTATCCCAACTGTAAAACCTCCTTTAAAATTAAGACGCACTATTAGGACGCACTATTTTCAAAAATATCGACGTCACTTTTTAAGGAGACAAAACGTAAAAAAGAGCGGTCCCTCCTGTAGGAGAAACCACCCTTTAATGTCTAGTAAACGTTGTTATTACGCTGTTTTAGAGAAATTATCGAATTTCTTTGATTCGTGCAGCTTTACCACGTAGGTTACGTAGGTAATAAAGACGTGCTTGACGTACTTTACCGCGACGAGTTTTCTCGATCTTATCAACGCGTGGAGAATGTACTGGGAACGTACGTTCAACGCCAACACCATAAGATACTTTACGTACCGTAAATGTTTCGCGAATTCCACCACCGCTACGCTTAATTACGACACCTTGGAAAACCTGGATACGTTCACGGTCACCTTCCACAACTTTCACGTGTACTTTGACTGTGTCACCTGCGCGGAATTCCGGTAGGTCTGTACGTAATTGATCTTGTACGACTTGATCTAAAATGTTTTGCATCTCGTTCACTCCTTCCAAACTAATGCTCTTACTAAACTAAGTAGTAGCGGAACATCGTTATAAGCTTAAGTGAACACTTAAGCACTAGAATAATATATCATAATCAATCTTCACTTGCAAGGTTGATTTCATTTTTTACTTGTTGAAAAAGTTCTTTTTCTTTTACTGAGAGTTTCTCTTCGTTTATTAGTTCTG
Source organism: Halalkalibacillus sediminis (assembly GCF_002844535.1). Taxonomy (NCBI): domain Bacteria; kingdom Bacillati; phylum Bacillota; class Bacilli; order Caryophanales; family Bacillaceae; genus Halalkalibacillus; species Halalkalibacillus sediminis. Next base: position 429,168 of record NZ_PJNH01000001.1, on the reverse strand, counting down.
GTCTTCTTTCATAGGTACGTTTCAGTGATTCGTAGGTTCTCCATTCATCAATTTTCTGATGGTTACCAGATAGTAAGACGTCTGGTACTTTATGTCCTCTGAAATCACTTGGTCTAGTGTAATGAGGGTGTTCCAATAAGTGTGTAGAAAAAGAATCTTCTACTGCAGATTTCTCATTTCCTAAAACACCTGGTAACAATCTCACAACACTATCAGTTACAACCATGGCGCCAAGTTCCCCACCAGTTAAGACATAATCACCTATCGAAATTTCATCTGTGATTAACTCAGTTCGAATTCGCTCATCATATCCTTCATAATGGCCACAAATTATGATTAAGTGGTCTTCCTCAGCCAGCTCTTCAGCTTTCTGTTGAGTTAAAGTTTCTCCTTGAGGGCACATCAAGATCACCCTAGGGTTATTTCCTTCTGTTGTAATGCTTTCTACTGCATCAAAAATAGGTTGTGGTTGTAGTACCATTCCAGCTCCACCACCGTAAGGGTAATCATCAACTTTATTATGTTTATTAGTCGTGAAATCCCTAAAGTCAATCAACTGATAGCTGAAGGCTCCAAGATCATGGGCACGCTTCAAAATTGAAGACTGGAGAACGCCTGAAAACATTTCAGGAAATAGAGTCAAATAATCTATCTTCATCCATCCAACATTCCTTCCATATCCTCAATTCTAATCTGTCCTTTTTCCAAATCGATTTCTTTAACAATAGGTTCAATATATGGGATAAGTGCATCCTTCATTCCTTTACGCTTTACAACCCATACGTCGTTCGCACCAGGTGAGAGAATTTCTTTCACTTCACCAACTAGCGTCCCATCCATCAAGACCACTTCACAACCGATGATTTCATAATAATAAAACTCTTCTTCTTCCAATTCATGCAAATCATTTTCAGATACTTTTAATGTACCACCCTTTAAAGGTTCTACATCATTGATCGATTCGAGTTCATCAAAAGAAAGCAAATCGAATTGTTTATGTTTACGGTGAGTTTTCACAGTCAACTCAATATGATCCGTGTTCTTCTCAGGAAAAAAATAAAGTCTATGACCAGGTTCAAATCTTTCCTCAAAATCTGTGATTGGAATAACTCGAACTTCCCCTTTTACACCGTGCGTGTTAACGATTTTTCCAACATTAAAATACCGATGTTCCATGAGATCACCTATCAATTTTTATGATTTCGCCATCTTTGATGAGAATAGAGCGTTCACCCATTGCATCATCCCAGCGATCGCCAACTTCTAATTCTATAACTTCTTCCACTTCCCCTTCAACAACTTCACTGCCAAGTGGGAGCGTTTCTATTTGTTCAATTTGTTTCCGGGCCCAGTCAATACGTTGTTGTCTCTTCTTTTCTTCCTCTGCAAAACGTTGTTCAATTCTTTGGGCATCAGAGCGTTTTTGATAGATCATTTTTTTCTTTTCGAATTGCAATTGATCAATTTCGTTCGTTAAACGATCGATTCTCTTGTTAAACTTAGAAATAATATGTGACTTACTATTTTCAGTAATCACTTGTTTTATTTTGGTTTTACGCAAGATTTTCATACCGAATTCACCCTTTTAGAAAAACTCTAGCATATTAATTGCTGCTAGAGTTAGACAAAATATACGGAATATCATTGTATAAAATAAAAAAAGACTGAAAAAACGCTCATCTATTATAAGTTGGCATTTAAACAGTCTCAAAAAGCTATCGCTTTTTACATGATATCTACATAGATTTTTTTCTCTACATCGGCACCTGCAGCATAAACAACTGTTCGGATTGCCTTTGCAATACGTCCATTCTTACCGATCACTTTCCCGACGTCGCTCTCGTGAACAGTTAAATGATAACGAATTTTTTCATCCGTTTCTTCAACTGAAATTTGAACTTCTTCAGGATGATCGACTAATGGTTGAACGATTGTCTCAATCAAGGTTTTCATTTTTATCACAAACCCTTATTTTTTGGATTTAGATTCGTGGAACTTCGTCATGATGCCTTCATTTGAGAATAAGTTACGCACTGTATCGCTTGGTTTTGCACCTTTAGTCATCCAGTCTAATGCTTTATCTTCATTAATTGAAACCTCTGGATTTTCTGATACAGGGTTATACGTGCCAATCTGTTCGATGATACGTCCATCACGTGGTGAACGAGAATCAGCAACGACTACACGATAAAAAGGGTTTTTCTTAGAACCCATTCTTTTTAGACGAATTTTTACTGCCATATATGACACCTCCATTATTATTGCTCTCACAAGTAAAGATTGTATCAGAGAAATTATAGTGTGTAAAGTGTTTTTACATTACATAAACGGAAAATTCATTCCGCCCTTTTTCCCTTTTTTCCCGTTGGTCATTTGTTTCATCATTTTTTTCATCTCATCAAACTGTTTCAATAAGCGGTTGACCTGCGAAACAGACGTCCCTGAACCCTTTGCGATACGCTTCTTGCGACTCGCATTGATTACACTAGGCTCTGTTCGTTCCTTCTTCGTCATCGATTGAATGATCGCTTCAATATGACCGATTTGTTTATCGTCAACTTGAAGGTTTTTCATGCCTTTCATCTTATTCGCTCCAGGCATCATATTAATCAATTCATCTAGTGGACCCATATTTTTTACTTGGTCCATTTGCTCGAGGAAGTCTTCAAAAGTGAAAGACATCGAACGCATCTTTTGTTCCATTTCTTTGGCTTTCGTTTCATCGACTTGAGTTTCTGCCTTCTCAATCAGGCTCAATACGTCCCCCATGCCTAGAATTCTTGAAGCCATACGATCTGGGTGGAAAGGCTCTAATTGATCTAGTTTTTCGCCCATACCTGCAAATTTGATCGGCTTACCTGTGACTGCCTTGATTGAAAGCGCAGCACCACCTCGTGTATCACCATCTAATTTTGTAAGTACAACACCTGAAACGTCTAATTGCTCATCAAAGCTCTCAGCCACATTAACAGCATCTTGACCGGTCATTGAATCGACAACTAAAAAGATCTCATCAGGATTTACATTTTGTTTTACCTGTTGTAGTTCATCCATAAGATCTTCATCTATATGAAGGCGACCTGCTGTATCAATAATGACATAGTCATGATGTTCAGCTTTTGCTTTTTCAATTGCTTGATTAGCAATGTCCACTGGGTTAGCCTCTGTACCTAAAGAGAAAACAGGCATATCTAATTGAGTACCTAATGTTTCTAATTGGTTGATGGCTGCTGGACGATAGACGTCGGCTGCCACAAGCATAGGATTTCGGTTGTGCTGCTTTCTCAAATGATTAGCTAGCTTACCAGTGGTGGTTGTTTTACCAGCACCCTGTAAACCAACCATCATGATGACAGTCGGTGGTTTATTTGCAACGGCAATCTTACTTTGTTCGCCGCCCATCAACTCTGCTAGTTCTTCTTTTACGACTTTGATTACTTGTTGACCTGGTGTCAGGCTTTCCATTACTTCCTGACCTACAGCTCGTTCTTTTATTCGTTTAACTAAGTCTTTTACAACTTTAAAGTTAACGTCCGCTTCTAAAAGTGCAAGACGGACTTCGCGTGTCATTTCTTTGACATCCGCTTCAGAAACCTTACCTTTTCCCGTTATCTTCTTTATCGTGCCTTGCAAACGGTCGGCTAATCCTTCAAACGCCATGTTAACCGTCCTCCTAATCTAGGTTTTCTAGTTGATTGATCAACTGATTGATTGTTGATTGATCTTGTTGATCAATAGCTTCTCTAAGTTGCTTAACAAGTTTGGTTCTTTTTTCAAACCTTTTATACAGGCCAAGTTTGACTTCGTACTCTTCAAGCATAGCCTCTGTACGTTTAATATTATCATAAACTGCTTGTCGACTAATATCATAGGTTTCAGATATTTCACCTAAGGAATAATCTTCTAAGTAATAGAGTTCCATATAATTCCTTTGTTTATCTGTTAACAAAGACTGATAAAAATCGAACAAGTAGTTCATTCGAGTTGTTTTTTCAAGCAATCCAAGCACTCCCTACTTCAAATCGATGCTGTGATTAATCTTCTTGATTTGAGCTCTGCTGATCGATGATATCCCCAAATAGTCCATAGACAAATTGGTGAGCATCAAATGGTTGAAGGTCAGTCACTTGCTCGCCTAAACCGACATATTTGACGGGGATACCCATCTCGTTTCTTATCGCAAGAACAATTCCACCTCTTGCTGTTCCATCTAGTTTAGTCAACACGATTCCAGATACATCTGTTGCCTCTTTAAATGTTTTGGCTTGGCTCAATGCATTCTGACCTGTCGTACCATCCAATACTAATAAAGTTTCATGAGGAGCACCTTCAACTTCACGAGAAATCACTTTTTTCACTTTCGCTAACTCGTTCATCAAGTTAACTTTATTTTGCAGGCGTCCAGCTGTATCACACAATAATACATCTACTCCTCTTGATTTGGCAGCTTGTATTCCATCATATATTACTGCGGCTGGATCGCTCCCCTCGCTATGTTTGATGACATCAACACCTGCACGCTCTCCCCACACTTGCAATTGATCAATTGCGCCAGCTCGGAATGTATCTCCTGCTGCTAGAAGAACAGATTTTCCTTCTTGCTTTAATTGGTTAGCTAACTTACCAATAGAGGTTGTTTTTCCGACTCCATTAACGCCTACAACCAAAATGACGGATAAACCATCTTCGTTCAATTGCAGTTTTTCGATTGATTCGTCGTCATCTCCATAATAGATCTCTACAAGCTTTTCGGAAATGACTTCCTTCACTTGCTCTGAATCCTGGATATTACGTCGTTTGACTTCCATTTCTAACTCTTCAATCAGCTCCATTACTGTCTCTACTCCTACATCCGCAGAAATCAGTATTTCCTCAAGCTCTTCAAAGAATTCTTCATCCACTTTACGGTACTTTGCAACTAAATCATTGACCTTAGATGTAAAAGAACTTCTTGTCTTTTCCATACCATCCTTGAATTTATCTGATACTTGCTCTGTTTGAGTATTGATTTTATCTTTTAATTTTTTAAAGAAACTCATACTTGCCTTCCTCTCTATGAATAAATCATCTCTTCAGTCTCTTCCAATTTTACAGAGACTAATTTCGAAACACCAGACTCTTGCATGGTAACTCCGTACAATACATCCGCAAGCTCCATTGTACCTTTTCTATGCGTAATGACAATAAATTGGGTCTGCTGTGAAAACTCTTTTAAATATTGGGCGAAACGTACAACGTTCGCTTCATCTAAAGCAGCTTCGACTTCATCCAATACACAGAAAGGAACTGGACGAACTCTCAAAATCGCAAATAGTAACGCTATAGCAGTTAATGCCCGTTCCCCACCAGACAATAAGCTCAGATGTTGAAGTTTTTTACCTGGTGGTTGAGCTACGATATCTACGCCTGTTTCTAATAAGTTATCGGGATCGGTCAGTTTCAATTCTGCACTTCCGCCCCCGAATAATTCAACGAACACTTGGCTAAATTGCTGTTGAATTTGTTCAAACGTGTGGCTGAACTTACGAACCATTTCACCGTCCATTTCATCAATTATTTCGTTCAAGGTCGCCTTTGCTTCTAGTAAATCATTTTGTTGACCTGTTAAAAAGTCATAGCGTTCCTGGATTCTTTCATATTCTTCTATCGAACCTAAATTTACTGTTCCAAGTTCGTCAATGGAACGTTTAATAAGTTTGACTTTTTCTTTCGTAGCTTGTAAATCATCTGGCACGCCAAACTCCGCTTTTGCCTTCTCAAAAGTTGTTTCATATTCTTCACTCAAACGGTTCAAGCGGTTATCAAGTTCGACATCTTGTCTATTTGCCTTGACCTCAAGTTGTTGTAATTCACTATTCTTTTTATCATATGAACGGTTGTTTTCTTTCAACTCGCGTTCTAAGTCTTCACGTGCCTGTTGGATTTCTCTTCGTTCATTTCTAGATTGTTCCAATTGATCATTCACGTTTACCAAACGAGTTCGAGCTTCTTTCAATTGGTCCCCTAATTGTTCAATCGTCTGGGAGTTTTCATGTGATTCTTCTAAAGCTTTCAGCTCTTGCTCAAGGTTATCCTTCTGTTGTTTCTGTTCAGAAAGTTCCTCTTCAGCTTGTCTGACATTTTCTTTCTGGTTTCTAATATCACTATCTTGTTCAGCAAGACGAATCTGCAAGTGATTGATTTTTTCTCTATACTCTTCTTGAGCTTCTTTGAATGTGGACTGGTTATTGGACAAATCATCGATGTTTTTCTTCAACTCATCCGCTTCTGTATCTTGTTCCACTAGTTTTTCGGTTAAATTAGTTAACTGAGTATTTAAATCTTCAATTTCTTTCTCATATTGACTGTTCTCCTGATCATACACACTCAGTTGATCATTCAATGAACTTAATTTCATTTCTAATGCTTGATACTTGTTGTCACTTTCATGATGTTCCTCAGTTAGTGTTGAAAGCTCTGCTTCTAAATTTTCAAGTTCATCTCTTCGTTCAGCCAGGTTCTCTTTTTTCTTTTGTAGCTGGCTCGCAAAAGATTCAGATTTGTTTTCGTAATCATCCAATTTCTCTTTAATCTCTTCTAGTTCCTGGTCTCTAGTGAATAAAGAAGCCTGATTCGTATTTTTCTTCGCCCCTCCGGACATAGATCCGCCGGGGTTTACGACGTCACCGTCAAGTGTAACGATACGATAACGGTGATTGCATAATTTCGCCAGTTGGTTAGCATCTTTTAAAGACTCTGCAATTAAAATGTGACCCAAGAGGCTCTTGACGATCGACTCGTATTTCCCGTCGAATTCGACAAGATCAGAAGCCACACCTACAAAACCATTCTGCCCTTTAATAGAATTCAGACTATTCTGGTCCACTGAACGCCCTCGAATTGTTTTCATTGGTAAAAGGGTCGCACGACCGCTATTCGATTTCTTAAGATATTGGATCGCATTACGCGCATCTTCATCAGTGTCTACTACTAAATGTTGTGCTTGACCCCCAAGTGCAGTTTCAATGGCCGACACGTAATCATTCGGCACATTGATTAATTGAGCTACAGCACCGTGTAAGCCTCTCACTTTGTTGTTTTCTTGAGCTTGGAGTAAAGATTTAACCCCATAAAAGAAACCACTGTATGAATGCTTCATATCTTCCAGCATTTCTTTTTTCGAGCGAAGTTGCTCAATCATGCGATAACCTTTTTGAAGTTTTTCCTCATCTTCATTTATAGTAGGTTGGATATCTTCAATCTCACTCTTCTTGGCAGCAACTTGCTCTTGTTTTGATTTAATCTCAGCTTTAGCTGAACGCCTGTTTTCTTCACGGCTTTCCCTATCCGATTCGATTTCATCTCTTTCAGAAAGCATTTGTTTAAAACGCTCATCTAAACGTTCTTTTCTATGTTCAGCCTGTTCAATCTGTCTTTGAACAGATGCTTTTTCATTTTTATTGGCTGCTTGTTCATTTAAAATTTCAATGTATTCAGCTTTAAGTGATTCGATTCTCTCCTCGACACTTGAACCTGAATCTTCTATTTCCGATTCCAGTTCTTTTATAGATTGCTTGGTTTCAGCACGAGAGGATTCAAGGATTTGAAGCCTTTTCGTCAAATCGTCGAAATCGAATGTCAGTTGTTCAATATGGTCTTGTTTGGAGAGTATATCTTCATCCAGTTTACTTTTACTTTCATCGAAATGTTTCAAGCGTTCGGTTAGGACATTTTTCTTTCCTTCCACTTGCTCGATTAATTGAGTCAAGGACAATTTCTCTTCTTGCCAGCTTTCAATTTTTTCATCTAACTCAGAGATGGAATGCCCGTATTTTTCTACTTGATGTTCATCTTTTTCGATAAACGACTTTTGTTCAACCAATTCTTCTTTCAATCGTTCAATAGAACTTAATACTTCCTGCCATTCATTATGAATCTGTTCAATTTCTGAAACGATCAACGAAACTTCGAATCGCTCTAGTTCTTCCTTTTTCTCAAGATAATCTTTAGCGATTGCTGCTTGTTCTTTCAAAGGCTCTAATTGCCCATCTATTTCGTGGATGATATCTTCCACACGATTTAGATTTTCTTCTGTTTCAGTCAATTTCTTAACAGCTTTTATTTTTCTTTGCTTATATTTAAGAACCCCAGCAGCTTCTTCGAAAATACTTCTTCGTTCTTCTGACTTGGAGCTCAAAATTTCTTCAACTTTACCTTGACTAATAATCGAAAAGGCTTCTTTTCCTAATCCGGAATCCATGAATAAATCGACAATGTCTTTTAATCTACATGGTTGTTTATTAAGTAGATACTCGCTGTCACCAGACCTGTATACTCGTCTTGTCACAGCTACTTCTTCATAATCTATCGGTAATTGTTGATCTTTATTATCTAAAACTAATGTAACTTCAGCTACATTCAGAGCTTTTCTAGAGTCACTTCCTGCAAAAATGATATCTTGCATTTTTGACCCTCTTAAAGATTTTGCTGATTGTTCCCCCAGCACCCACCTTATAGCATCTGTTATATTAGACTTTCCACTTCCGTTAGGGCCGACTACGGCTGTAACCCCTGGAACAAAATCCACTGATATACGTTCAGCGAATGATTTGAATCCAACAGAGTCTAATTTTTTCAAAAACATATGTATGCACCTACTTATATTTCTTACATCTACTTAACATTTTAACCTTTTTATTTTATCATAAAAAGAGTGGTTAAAGAAGATGACTAAAAGAGGATATGGGAGTGAATAATGTTGAACTTAAATGAACCGACAGAAGAAAACTTGAGTTATATAATCAATGAGCTGTCTAAAGATCTTCAAGTACTTAATCCATCGATTATGGATCCAGACAATTTCTCTTTGGAAGATTACCAAGATATCAAAGATCTTTATGATATGGTCAAATCGAAAGATCAAATCAGTGTTCCTGAGATTAATGCAATACTTGTTGAGTTGAAAAAGTATAGAAAAAATTAAAGCTGACATATTGTCAGCTTTAATTTTTTAATTGATTCATTGCTTGATTGGCAGCTCTTTGCTCGGCCTCTTTCTTAGTTCTTCCTTGTCCTTCACCATGCTTTTCTTCGTTAATGAAGACTCCCGCCAAAAAATCTCTGTTGTGAGCAGGTCCAATTTCTTCTAAGATCCGGTAAGTTACCTTACCGCCTTGCTGTTGTACAATTTCTTGTAATTGAGTTTTATAATCCATCGCATGCGAAAAAGCACCAGGTTCAATCTCAGGGAAAACAACTCTATCTAAAAATTGAAGAGCTTGGTCGAAACCTTGGTCCAAGTAGATAGCACCAATTAAAGCTTCAAATGCATCTGCTAGTAATGCAGGTCTTTTCCTACCTCCAGAAGCTTCTTCACCTTTTCCTAGAAGCACATACTTACCGAGATTGTTTTTTCTAGCAAAATTCTCAAGTGATGGTTCACAAACTATATTTGCTCTTAGCTTAGTGAGCTCACCTTCACTCATTTCCTGATAATTACGAAAGAGATATTGAGAGACGCCTAGCTCAAGCACGGCATCACCCAGAAATTCTAATCGTTCATTATCTTCAAGGTTTTCACCTCGATGCTCATTCACATAAGATGTATGCATAAAAGCCTGCTTTAGTAACTTCTCGTCATTAAAATGCAGTTCATGATCCTTTTGAAATTGTTTGAAGTCCATTTCTATCACCGTACTTTCTTCATACATAAGTGAGGATGACTAACATTTTGCTAGTCATCCTCTGTTGAACAGTATTACTGGCTGCTGTCTATGTAATTAACAGCATCACCCACTGTTTCAATTTTCTCTGCGTCTTCATCAGAAATTTCCATATCGAACTCATCTTCAAGTTCCATAACAAGTTCTACTACATCTAATGAGTCTGCATCTAAATCATCTTTAAATGAAGCATCATTAGTTACTTTAGCTTCGTCAACGTCTAGACGTTCTACAATAATCTTTTTAACACGATCAAACACATCTGCCATCTCCGTTCACCTCCTTTCAAAGCTTATCGTTTTCAAGTTTAGCATAAATTACTCAAGCTAACGATTGAATATTCTTTTCTACATCACCATTCCGCCGTCTACATGAATCGTTTGACCAGTCACATAATCAGCATCTGAAGAAGCTAGGAACCTTACCACTTTCGCTATATCTTCAGGCTCACCTAGTCGGTTGAGAGGTATCATGCTATACATCTGGTCTTTAGCTTCCTGAGATAAATCATCAGTCATATCTGTTGTAACATAACCAGGGGCAACCGCATTAACGTTCACATTCCGTGTAGCTAATTCTTTTGCAACTGATTTCGTCATTCCAATTACTCCTGATTTAGCCGCAACGTAATTGACTTGTCCAGGGTTACCAATCACACCTACCACAGATGCTACGTTTATTATTTTACCAGAACGCTGTTTCATCATTTGACGGGTAACTGCCTTCGTACAGTTGAATACACCTTTTAAGTTTGTATCAATCACTTCATCGAATTCTTCTTCTTTCATTCGCATTAGTAGATTGTCTCTAGTAATACCCGCATTATTAACTAGTATGTCCAGGGAACCGAATTCATCAATCGTTTGTTTAACTAATTCTTTTACCTCTTCACTGGAAGCGACATTTGTTTGAACTGCAATCGCTTTAGACCCTAGAGATTCAATCTCTTCTACAACTTTTTCTGCCTTATCTTTACTACCAGCATAGTTCACAACAACATTAGCACCATTCTGTGCGAGTTCAAGTGCAATTGCTCTTCCGATCCCTCTTGATGCTCCAGTAACGAGTGCTGTTTTTCCTTGTAACATTACGACTCCTCCTTTGCCCATTGAATGAATTTTTCGTAAGATTCAACATCTTGAATATTAAATACTTTCGCGCGTCGGTGGATCTTTTTGACTAATCCTGATAGGACTTTTCCGTTTCCTATCTCAACAAATGTATCTACACCGTCTTCAAGCATTTGTTGGATCGTATTTGTAAATTGTACAGGAGAGTACAATTGATCTACTAAACAAGTTTCAATTTCAGAAGCTTCAGTGATTGGTTTTGCATGAACATTAGCGTATACAGGCACTTCAGTCGAATGGATGTTGATCTTATCCAGAGCTTCCTTAAAATCCTCACTCGCCGGTTTCATCAGATCAGAATGGAATGGTCCACTTACATTCAACGGGAGGACTCGTTTTGCTCCAGCTTCCTTCAGCTGTTCAGATGCTAGTTCAACACCTTTTACAGATCCTGATATAACGATTTGACCAGGGCAGTTGAAGTTTGCGACGTTCACTACGTCACCTTCAGCTGTAATTTTTTCAGTGATCTCAACAATAAGCTCTTCATCTGCACCAAGCACAGCAGCCATCGTACCTTGTCCAGTCGGGACAGCTTCTTCCATCAATAATCCTCGTTTTCTTACAGTTGTAATAGCATCTTCAAAAGAAAGTGCTCCAGCTGCGTATAACGCACTATATTCACCTAAACTGTGACCAGCCACTACGTCTGGTTGGATGCCTTCTTTCATAATCAGGTCATTGATTGCTGAACTTAATAACAGCAAGGCCGGTTGAGCATTCTCTGTTTTGGTTAGTTCATCTCCTGGTCCTTCCAATAGCAGTTTGCTAAGGTTATCATCTAGAATTTCATCAGCCGCTTTGAACTTCTCTTTCACTTCATCAAATTGATCATAAAAAGATTGTCCCATTCCTACTTCTTGGGAACCTTGTCCAGGAAAGAGGAAAGCTATTTTCGCCATTCTAATTCGCCTCCTCGCGCATTGATTCTACTTGTTCTGCAATAAGTGTAACTACGTCTTGTTCTACTAAATCATATGTTTGTTTTATGGCGTTGAGTACTGCTCGATCATTAGAAGAACCGTGAGCTTTTATAACTGGCTTTGCTAAACCGAATAGCCCCGCTCCACCATATTCCGAATAATCAAGCTGGTCCTTCAACCCTTTCAAATCATTCTTTACCATAGCAGCAGCAATTTTTGTTTTGGTATTTTTCATGAAGACTTCTTTCATCATAGAAAACATAGATAAAGCAGTGCCTTCGATTGACTTCAACGTAATGTTTCCAGAGAACCCATCGGTAACGACCACATCTGCCGCACCATTCAGTAAATCTCTTGCTTCAACATTACCTATGAAGTTAATAGGTCCTTTTTTCATGAGTTGAAAAGCTTCTTTCACTAACTCATTACCTTTTCCATCTTCCGTACCAACATTTAATAAACCTACCGTAGGGTTCTTAATACCTCTTACTCGTTCAACATAAATCGATCCCATAATAGCATACTGTAAAAGATGATTAGGCTTGGCTTCCACGTTTGCTCCTACATCAAGTAATAAAAAACCTTTACCATCAATGGTAGGTAACGTCGGGCTTAAGGCCGGTCGGTCAATACCTTTGATACGGCCGACTTTGAATAAACCAGCACTCATTAAGGCACCTGTATTACCCGCAGAAATACAAGCATCCGCTTCTCCATTTTTAACAGCCTCAGCCATTAAAACCATGGAAGCTTGCTTCTTCTTTCGGACCACTCGTACGGGTTCATCATCATTTTCGATTTTTTCCGTCGTATGGTGGATCGTTAATCGCTTATCAGACCCTTCAAGATATTGCTTAATCTTATTTTCATCTCCATAAAGAGTAATAGATAGGTCTTCAAAAGCTTCCAGTGCAAGCAAAGAACCTTTCACCACTGATTCAGGTGCATGATCTCCACCCATTGCGTCAATTGCTATTTTCATCAAAAATTCCCCTTTAACCATCTGTTGAACGGTACATGTTGAACGTACCAATAAAAACAGTTTCGTTATTTACAAAGCTCTTGACCTCAACGATTGTTCGCTCTTTCTCATCCTGTCCCACTACTGTAGCTTTTGCGATGACCCGTTCACCAACTTTTACAGGACGTGTAAACTGGATGTCAGCACTAGCCGTTAAGGCTAATTCATCGTTGATTACCGCAACTGCCAGTGAGTTAGCTTGGGCAAATAAATGGTGCCCTCGTGCTATTTGGTTTCTTGAAAATGCTTGGTCGGCAGTTACATCTAAGATCGATATCGCTAATTCGTCCAACTCCAAATTGACTACATCTCCTATGATCTCATCAACAGGAAGTGCTTTAACCGTTTCGTTCCACTGCTTCTCTGCGACACCTTTAATACGTTGCCTTAATTCTGGAATGGAAAGCTCCAGACGATCCAAGCGAATCGTTTGGATACTTACATCAAATGTCTTAGCTAATTCTTCATCAGTAATGAATGGTGTATTTTCTATCATTTCAGTCAACTGTTCTTGTCGTTGCTTCTTCTTTAATTTCATTTTTCCACCGTCCGATTTAAGACTAGGTCCTAATAGTAATATATAATAGGTTCCCGATGGATGCAATCATTAATCGAAAATTCTCTCTTGAATCATTGGATCAGCCTCAATCAACTGTTTCAACTTCTTGTAATCTTCGTCATTTGTTAAACGATCATGGCGCATAACTTCAATTGCATCTTTTCTTGCTACTTCTAAAGCCCGGTAATCCTCCACAATATCTGCCACCTTGAACTCAGGTAAACCACTTTGTTTTTTTCCAAAAAAGTCTCCTGGCCCCCGAATTTGCAAATCGTGTTCAGAAAGCTCGAATCCGTTTGTCGTTTCAGTCATTACCCTCATACGTTCTTTACCATTTTCAGTTTTAGGATCAGCCAACAAAATACAATAGCTTTGTTCGCTACCTCGCCCCACTCTTCCTCTAAGCTGATGCAATTGTGCCAACCCGAATCTTTCTGCATCATAAATGACCATAATAGTTGCATTAGGTACGTTCACACCAACTTCAATTACAGTGGTCGACACTAACAGCTGAACATTGTTCTCAGCGAAGTCACGCATAATGTCCTCTTTCTCTTGTGCAGGTAAACGGCCGTGCATCAATGCAGTTTTAACTTGGGGTGGCATGACGGAATTCAATTGCTCAAATACATCAACAGCATTTTGTATGTCTAACTGGTCAGATTCTTCTATAAGCGGGCAAATGACATAGGCTTGGTGACCTTTATTGATTTCTTTCATTAAAAAATCATATACTCTTTCAATCATGTTTTCCTTAGCCCAATACGTTTCGACTGGTAGACGCCCTTGTGGCATTTCATCAATGATCGATACATCCATATCCCCGAATGATGTAATAGAAAGAGTCCGAGGTATTGGTGTGGCTGTCATAAACAGTACATCAGGGTTCAAGCCTTTATCTCTCAAGGTTTTTCTCTGCTGTACCCCGAAACGGTGCTGTTCATCAACGATGACTAATCCCAATTGATTAAAGATCGTGTCATCTTGAATCAAGGCATGCGTACCTACCACAATATCAATTTCACCATTACCTAAACGTTCTAAAATCTCTCTTCGTCGTTTCCCTTTAATGGAGCCAGTCAAAGATACGACGGTTAGACGGTCTCCGAACAATTCACTTAAGGAATGTTCATGTTGCTCAGCTAGTATTTCAGTAGGTACCATAAGTGCTCCCTGATTTCCTGCCAAGTTATTAGCGAGTAATGCAATCGCTGCAACAACGGTCTTACCTGACCCAACATCTCCTTGGAGAAGTCGGTTCATTCGATGAGAACTTTTCAGATCGTTCATTATATCCTTCAACGAACTTTTTTGACCTTTTGTCAGTTCGAAAGGGAGCTCTTTAACGAATTGACCTAGTTGATCATCATTAAAAGACTTGCTGAACCCTTCTGTCTGATGTTTATTTTTCATTCGAATCCACTGCATTTTTAATTGAAAAATAAACAATTCCTCAAAGATGAACCGTCTTCTTGCGTGTTTTAATGTTTGTTTCGAAGTAGGTTGATGTAACTCTTTGATAGCTTCACTTCTGGACGGGAGTTTATAATCCTTCAAATATTTATCTGGTAAAATCTCTTCGATTTCATCTACGCTAGCTTTTACTGCATAAGCATTCAGTTTTTTTAAGCCATTAGAAGTAAGGTTACCTTTCGATCGATATATTGGTTGAATAGACTCTTCTTCAAATGTTTGAGTATGAAATTTATGTACGGTCAATTGCAAGCGATGCATGTCCCATTTTCCTGTCAACATCACTTCTTCTCCGCGAACAAGTTTGTCCTTCAGAAAAGCCTGGTTGAAAAAGACAGCCTTGATCGCAACCACTCCAACCTGAATGGTGCATGTGAGTCGCGATTTTTTCCTTCCGAAAAAAGAAAGCTGCGGCTCTGATACAACAGTTCCTTCAATTGTCGCTATTTCTTCGTGAGCGATTTCTTTTAAAGGTTTAATTTCATGGAAATCATAACGAAAAGGAAAGTGGAAGAGTAAGTCTTCCACTTTCCTTATGTCCATCATCTCAAGTTGTTCTGCAGTTTTTTCTCCGACGCTTGGTATGACTGTGACTGGATCATTCAACATGAGATCACTCTTTCCCCATTGCAGGTCCGAAGATTTTAGCGGCAAGAGCCTTACCAGTAGGTGTTGCTGCTAAACCGCCCTCTCCAGTTTCTTTAAGTGCTGGAGACATACTTTGTCCAATCTTGAACATGGCACCTATCACTTCATCAGTCGGGATCCTACTAGTCACACCCGCAAGCGCTAAATCAGCTGATACAATTGCCTGGGATGAGCCCATAGCATTTCGTTTTACACAGGGGACCTCTACTAAACCGGCTACTGGGTCACATACGAGACCAAGCATATTTTTCAAGGTAATAGCCATAGCTTCCGCAGACTGTTGCGGTGATCCACCAGCCATTTCTACTGCTGCAGCACTTGCCATACCAGCTGCTGAGCCTACTTCAGCTTGACATCCTCCAGCTGCACCAGAAATGGATGCATTATTAGCGATCACTTGTCCGAACGCTCCAGAAGTGAATAAGAACCTGATCATTTGATCACGAGTAGGTTTCAAACGAGGCTTCAGGCCGAATAACACACCTGGTACACAGCCCGCACTTCCTGCAGTAGGTGTTGCACAAATGGTACCCATCGCAGCATTCACTTCATTTGTTGCAACCGCTTTACTAACAACGTCTAGCAAAAGATTTCCGGATAAAGATTCTTGCTCCTCCATATATTTTTTTATGAGTACAGCATCTCCCCCGGTTAAACCTGAACGTGATTTCACACCGTTCATTCCGTCTTCAACGGCTTTTTCCATAACATCTAAATTTCGTCCCATTTCAGCAACAATCTCTTCTCGAGGTTTTCCAGTCTCCTCGACCTCCTGTTGAATCATTACTTCTGAAATAGGTATATTTTTATCTTCCGTGATTTGAATCAGTTCACTAATACTTTTGAACAATCGAATCACTCCCCTCTATATCAAAATCTAGTCAGAAATCGTAACAACTTGTTTGATGTGATCACAGGTTTTCAACTCTTCCATTACCCCTGCTGGAAGACGTCCGTCTGTCTCAATAATCATCATCGCGTCGCTTCCTAACTCTTTTCGAGAAACTTCCATGTGACCTATATTTATCTCATACTCTGCAAGTACTTTCGAAACGGATGCAATAGCCCCATAACGATCATCATGCATAATTAAAATCGCAGGTGATTGTCCAGTAAGACGCAACTCGAAACCATTGAGTTCCGTGATTTCAGCCTTACCTCCACCTATCGAAATACCAACGAGCTCAAACTCACCATCATCATCGCCTAAACGAATACGTGCAGTGTTTGGATGCTCAGCAGAGCCCTCCTCCTCTACAAATTCCACATTCATGCCCACTTCTTCAGCATATTTGTATGCGTCCTTGATTCGTTCATCATCTGTATCATAACTCAACAGTCCACCAATTAAAGCTACATCTGTTCCATGACCTTTATACGTTTTGGCAAAGGATCCATACAGATGAATCTTCGCCCACTTTGGCTGACGGCCGTATAGCTGACGTGCCATTAAACCTATTCTTGCAGCCCCTGCTGTATGGGAGCTGGAAGGTCCTATCATTACAGGTCCGATAATATCGAACACCGATCTAAATTTCATTAAGACACCACCCTTATCATTCTACTTCTATTTTATAGGGAAATGGCGGAAATTCCAAATTCTATTTCATTTTTGTCGACAAAATTTGAATGTACATGAGTGAATCGCTATAATATGCTATGGGTTAATAACCTGGGCGGGAGAGGGCTTATATTTTAAAGAAGGAGTACACATGCAACAATTGAATAACAGATGGTCTACTGATGTTATTGCTGGTTTGATCGGGTATTTGACCACAGTGTATATTGTGGTTGTCAACAGCTCTATACTCGCTGAGGCAGGAATTGACCGCGAACAAGCTATGATCGCAACCATCCTTGCAAGCTTTTTTGGATGTCTCATTGTTGGACTTTGGGCGAAAGTGCCACTGATTATTATACCTGGAATGGGTGTAAACGCACTATTCAGCTTCTCAATTGTTCAGCAGTATGGATTCACATTTCAAGAAGGTTTAGGCGTAGTAGTAGTTGCAAGTATTATTTTCCTCATTACCGCCGTCACACCATTAGGTGAAATGTTCAAAAAAGCGATTCCGGACTCATTGAAACATGGTATTACAATTGGTCTAGGACTCTTTTTAGTATTAATTGGACTTGAAAATGGATCATTAATTCAAAGTGGAGACTATTCCATCATTTCATTAGGGGATTTTTCTTCACCTGAAGTAATTGTCAGTCTTTTGACGTTGTTAATCGGAATCTTATTATTTGTAAAAAATGTACCCGCTAATTTCTTACTGACAATGATTTCAGGAACGATCCTGGCGTATGCTTTCGGCGTCTTGGATAATGAAGGTACAACAATTACGATCGATAGTTGGTCAAACCTATTTGTTCTGCCTACGTTCACTCATGCATTTGAGATTACTTTCTGGGTCGCTGTTTTACCGCTCGCTATCGTACTTATATTTGAAAGCATGGGTTTGATTTATGGACAACTTAACATGTTGAACCGATCTGATTCATTCCATCAAACTAATCGAAGTAGCGCTGTAGCAGCTGTCATGAGTGGTTTTTTTGGAACTTCACCAACAATTCCTGCAGCTGAGAGTGCAGCCGTCATTGCAGCAAAAGGTAAAACAGGTATTGCAAGTATAGTGGCAGGTGTATTATTTTTATCTACAATATTTCTGATTCCTTATATATCAATGATCCCTGCTAATGCTATCAGCCCCATATTGATTATCGTGGGAGTATTGATGATGCAGAACATACGATATATAAAAGTGGATGATTTGACCGAGGCATTCCCGACATTTTTAATCATGTTCATGATTCCTTTCACTTATAGCATCGCTGATGGGATGGCATTCGGATTCATCGCCTATCCAATCATCCAGATTGTTACAAGACAGAAAGAGAAAATCTCATGGACGCTCGTGATTATTTCTTGTTTATTCTTAATCGAATTTATTATAAAAGGAATTATGTAAGATTAAAGTTGGCCAGCTTAGTGTTGGTCAACTTTTTTAGTTTAAGGCGAGTTAAAGGATTTTGTTGATTATAAAAGGTTTCAATCCGGGTGATTCTGACGAATCGCTTACCAGCGGACGCTTTCCTGGGGGCACGGCTTCAACTTCCCAAAACTCACGATTCGCAAGTTTTGCGTGATTTTCTACTCGTGCTGCTCCCCTAGGAGTCGCCGCCTCTCGCGATTCTTTAGAATCAACAACAAACTTCAACAGCACCCTATTTAAAATGGCTTTGTTATAATCCAGCTTGTCAAAAACCTTCCACCAAAAAGCAGAGCAAAAATCCCCGATGTGTGCATCGGGGATTACTTTATTAATATTATTCCACTGAGAAAATATATGAATAAATAGGTTGATTGCCTTGGTGGACTTCGACTTCAATTTCATCAAATTTATCTTCGATGAATTGTTCGATTTGCTCCACTTCTTCGTCGCTTCCTTCTTCACCTTGAAGAATCGTTACAATTTCATCTTCACTATCATCAATCATAGCTGTTAATAATTCTTCTATCGCCTTCATTTTATCTGGATTTACGGCTTCAATCGAGCCATCTGAAATCCCCATGAAGTTTCCTTCTTCAATCGTACGACCATCAATCTGAGTGTCTCTGACTGCGTAGGTGACTTGACCTGTTTTCACATACTGCATTGCTTCACTCATACTCTCATGGTTCTCATTCAGATCAGTCTCAGGGTTGTAAGCTAGCATAGCACTCATTCCCTGTGGAACAGATTTAGTAGGGACTACCTTCACCTTGTTATCCACTAATTCCTGAGCCTGTTCAGCTGCCATGATTATATTTTTATTATTTGGTAGTACTAAAACTTCATCTGCGTTCGTTTGTTCGATCGCTTTGACGATATCTTGAGTACTCGGGTTCATCGTCTGTCCACCTTCGATTACTACCGTTGCCCCTAAGCTTTCGAACATCGACTGGATACCATCACCCATTGATACGGTAACGACACCAATAGCTAAGCGTTCTTGCTTCTTAGGAGCTTCCTCTTTCTTTTTATCGCCAACTATGGACGTATGCTGTTCACGCATATTTTCAATTTTCATGTTGATCAGGCTTCCGTACCGTTGACCAATTGTCATAACTTCACCTGGGTATTCAGCGTGAATATGTACTTTCACAACTTCATCATCTGCCACCACAAGTAAAGAATCCCCGTGTTCACTTAATTCTTCACGGTACTGTTCCTCATCGAATGGATTTTCAGCTAGTTTATCTTCTTCAAATTTGACCATAAATTCAGTACAATAGCCGAATTCAATGTCTTCGGTTTCCATAAAGTCTTGGTGCATCTTATGGTGCTCTGCATTAACAAGATCATCTAAAGAAGGAGAAGCTGAACTTGTCTTAGGTAGTTCTTCTCCCTTCAGTGAAGCTAGAAAACCTTCATATACTGTTACTAGACCTTGTCCACCGCTATCTACTACTCCCACTTCTTTAAGAACCGGTAATAGATCAGGCGTACGTTCTAATGACTGTTTTGCTTCTTCTAAAACTTTCTCAAAAAATTCAATTGGATCCTCAGTACTTTTAGCTGCATCTTCTCCGGCTTTAGCCGCATCTTTCGCAACAGTCAAAATCGTACCTTCTACAGGTTTCATAACTGCTTTATAAGCAGTTTGAACGCCTGCGTCTAACGCTGCTGCTAAGTCATTGACTTCTATAGTCTCCAAGTCTTGCACTTGCTTTGAAAAGCCGCGGAATAACTGAGAAAGAATTACACCAGAGTTCCCACGCGCTCCCATCAATAGACCTTTAGCAAAAGAATTTGCAACATTACCGACGTGATCTGAAGAAACATTTTCAATTTCTTTAGCACCAGAAGTCATTGTTAAATTCATATTAGTCCCAGTGTCCCCATCAGGTACTGGAAAAACATTTAAAGAGTCAATCATTTGAGCTTGATTCGATAGATGGTGTGCGCCCAATAGAATCATTTCCGCAAATTGACTACCTTTTAAACCATTACTAGCCACTATCTTTTCCTCCTTCATATACAACAACCAATATTTAGCTTGTCACCCTTACACCATGAATATAAATATTTACGGAATCTACTTGTAGGCCGACCATTTTTCGAATGGCATATTTCACTTGGTTTTGAACATTATGTGCAACTTCAGAAACTTTAGTTCCATAGCTGACAATAATGTACATATCAATTGATAGTTGATCCTCTTCCTGTCTTACGACTACACCTTTAGAAAAATTATCTTTTCCAAGTATTTCAGAAAGTCCATCTTTAAACTGTTTCTTTGATGCCATACCAACGATCCCATAGCATTCAATAGCAGCTCCACCTGCGATTGTCGATACAACTTCATTTGAAATCGTTACTTGACCATATTCATTCGTAAAATCGACTGACATTATTATCCTCCTCGATCTATGACCATAACTAAAGACATTTTACTACATCAGCACTCAATTTAAAAGGTTATTCATCTATTATGTAGCTGTCAAGTAGAAATTCTTGATATGATTCGTGATTACTCGTTGAAATCATGCAAGTCATATGATAAATTATAAAAGTAGTATTTTAGAGATAATAGATAGGCAGGAGGGATATACATGGCTCGCAAATGCCAAGTGACTGGTAGAAAAACAACTACTGGTAATACACGCTCACACGCGATGAATGCAAATAAACGTAAATGGAAATCAAACGTACAAAAAGTACGAGTTATGATTGACGGTAAACCTCAAAAAGTATACGTTTCAGCAAGAGCACTTAAATCAGGTAAAATCGAACGTGCTTAATCGTATATTTTTTCACAAAAAAGCTACCCAATGTTGGGTAGCTTTTTTGTTTCCACTACTTTTTAATAAATACGCCCCTCATCGCTCTTACAAATCCACCAACAAACCTCGGAAGTTTTACAATATAAAATCTCAAACCTTCCCCCTCCTATACCTACACCATTGAATGAGATTGTACCTTACTTTAATCACGGCTCTTTACAACTAATAATATGCCTGTGCTAAAAGAATAAGTACCTTTTTTTTCGTTCCATTCGTTGGAAACTGTCAAGGAAGAATCACTAGAGATGTTTTCATCTTCTAATTCATATCGAAAACCCTTTAATGATAAGTGTTCAACCTTTTCAGTCATAGGAAGAAAAGAAATATATTTATAACGTAAATCTTTTTCTAACTTATAAGTATCAGGATATTTGATCGTAAGTTCGTTGTGCTTGTTGATCATCCATGCATCAATCCGTTTCTCTGAAAATTTCTTCAGTAGATTGATATTCATCCACTCATGATCAAGCCTTCC
The DNA here is from genome assembly GCF_002844535.1 of Halalkalibacillus sediminis. NCBI lineage: Bacteria > Bacillati > Bacillota > Bacilli > Caryophanales > Bacillaceae > Halalkalibacillus > Halalkalibacillus sediminis. The sequence continues at coordinate 407,408 of NZ_PJNH01000001.1, read as the reverse complement.
CCCAGTAGCTCCAAATATGAGAACTAGATCGGGGTCCATTTTGATAGCCTGATCAATACCTATTTCTAAATCCGTTTGATCTTTGTCATTTGGAAATTGTAAGACTTCTGATACCTGAGAAATTTCAGAGAGTTCCGTTTCAGTCATCGAATCGAAGTCACCGACTGCCAAATCTGGATTAATATTTTGAGACTTCAGGTGTAGGCACCCTTCGTCAACACCAATCCAAAAATCTATGGATAAGTATTCGCTAAAAGAAGGAAGTTCATTTTTAGGGCCTCCTGCCACTATACCAACTGTCTTCAAAACACATCCCCCTTTTTGTACGTCTTACAGACTGTTTCTTAACTTTTGAACTGCAGCTTGGCGATCCGATTGATTAAAAATGGCACTTCCCGCAACGAGAACATCCGCTCCTGCATCCACACAAGTCTTAATCGTCTCTTCATTCACTCCGCCATCAACTTCAATTTCATATGTGAAACCATTCATTTCACGTAAACGATTCAACTCTTCTATTTTCCCTACTCCAGATTGAATGAATTTCTGACCACCGAAGCCTGGATTGACAGTCATGACAAGCACTAGATCAATATCTTGCAGTATCGGTTCAATGGCCTGAACTGGAGTTGAAGGATTAATGACCACTCCAGCTTTAACACCTTCATTTTTTATTTGTTGGATCACACGGTGTAGGTGTGGACAAGTTTCTTGGTGCACTGAAATGATATCTGCACCAGCTTTGGCAAACGCAGAAATATAATTTTCCGGGTTTTCGATCATCAAATGAACATCTAACGGTAAATCTGTTAGAGGACGCACAGCGTCAACAATTAAAGGACCAATTGTGATGTTTGGAACAAAATGACCGTCCATTACATCAACATGTATATAATCAACGGATGTTTCGACTTCTTTAATTTCGTCTCCTAATTTAGAGAAATCTGCTGACAGAATTGAAGGAGCAATTTTCACCATATCAATACCTCGGCTTTCTATTTTTTATTTCTTCGTAAAAATCAAGATAATGTTCATACCGAAAAGCTTGGATCTCACCTTGTTCAACTGCGGCCTTTACAGCACACTTAGGCTCGTTCACATGGAAGCAACCACGAAACTTACACCCTTCCTCTCGATCAACGAATTCTGGAAAACATTCTCTTAAATCTTCTAATTCTATTCCGTCGAATTCAAGGGAACTGAATCCAGGTGTATCTGCAATATATCCTTCAAATACCGGATGCAATTCCACATGACGAGTGGTGTGTTTTCCTCTACCTAAACTTTTTGATATATCATTTGTTTCCAAATTTAATTCTGGTTTCAATCGATTGAGAATAGTTGATTTACCAACTCCAGATTGGCCAGCAATTACTGAAATGCGATCATTTAAGTATGGACGGATTTGTTCAGCAAAAGCATCATTCTCATTCGGTATCATCAACGTTCGATAACCAGCTTTTTCATAAGCTTTCGCATATTCTTTACAAGAGTCCTGTACTTCTTTATCTGCTAAGTCACCTTTGGTAAATAGTAACAGTGGCTCAATTTCTTTATGCTCTACCAATACAAGAAAACGATTTAGTAACAATGGATTAAGTGGTGGTTCGATCATAGAGCTGACAATGATTGCTTGGTCCACGTTGGCCACTGGAGGACGAACCAATTCATTACTACGGTCGTGAATTTTTTGAATGGTTCCTGATTGACTATCTGGATCTAATTCAAATTCCACAATATCCCCTACAAGAGGAGATACCTTTTGTTTTCTAAATAGCCCTCTCCCCTTGCAAGTATAAGTTTCATTTTCTGCCATGACATAATAGAAACCACTCAGCGCCTTAACTATTTTACCTTGAATCATAGGTTACTCCTCTCTTGCTTGTTCATAAGGGATTGTATCTTCTTCATAAATTTCGCCATCCACAAGGACACGATATTGACCTTCTTCTTCAGGTGCAATGTTCAACTTAATAGTATAAGTTGTGCTTTCGTATATCGTTTCTTCGTAATGAAGGTCATTGATGTTTCTGTTGCTATCACCAATAAAGATTTGCACTTCTTGACCTTCTTCTTGTTCTTTCTTGTTATTCTCTCCTTCTTCCGCATTCTCATTTTCCGGAGGAGGTTCAGGAGCCTCGTACTCAACTGTAAAAGTAACTTCTTCAGTTACTGGTTGTAAATCTGGACCTTTGGATACAACTACTTCTACTTCGTCACCTTGGTCCATTTCTGTGTTAGGCCTAGGATTTTGACGAATAATTCGACCTTCACGTACTTCCTCTGAAAACTCTTCTTCAGTTACAAGTGTAAGCTCATTTTCACTGACATAGTTCTGAGCATCTTCAAGCGTCCATCCTTCTAATGATTGTAAACTGACAGTCGGTGGTCCAGTACTAACGTCAAAAATAACCCGTGTATCTTCTGGTAAAATTTCTTCCCCAGGTTCTGGCTGAATTTGACTCAAAATTTCACCTTCTGGTCGTTCAGATTCTCTTCCATATGAAATGACTTCCATATATCCGTTCGCCTCTAAATACCTTTTGGTTTCTTCAAAATCATCTCCTACATAATCAGGAAACTCAATCTTTTCTTGCCCTAAGCTTGTGTATAATGTGACCGTTGATTCTTCTTTAACGGTTGAACCACCAGATGGTGATGTACGCACTACCAACCCTTCTTCTACTTCATCTGAAAAAACAGACTCTCTTTCTACGTCCAGGTTAAGATCACTTAATTCATTGACTGCTTCCTCATAACTGGAACCTTCTACATCTGGAATAGTTACATCATCAGGCATGAACATGGAAGGCAGTACAAACAGAGCTACAATTACCCCGATAGCCAACAGTGCTGAAAAAGACAAAAGGAAAATCAGCCACTTATTTTTCTTTTTGGGAGGACGATCTTCTGATTTTACTTTATTCATAACCACGGTTTCATCTGCTGTATGGTTGGTATAACCAGTCTTATCAGATATGACCGGCATTGCTTTTGTCTCTTCCCCTTCTTCCACTGGTGCTACGAACCTTTCTTCATCTCTACGAGAAGGGTCGAGTAGTGTATCTAAATCCTCTTGCATTTCTTCAATCGAGGCATATCGATTAAGTGGGTTTTTAGATGTAGCTTTCAGTACCATGTTTTCTACACTTTGAGGTAAATCAGGGTGAAAGCTTTTTACAAATGGGGTTTCTGTCTGCATATGTTTCAATGCAATGGAAACCGCTGATTCTCCAGAAAAAGGTAATTGACCCGTCAGCATCTCATACAAAACAATGCCTAACGAGTATATGTCAGACTTTCGGGTAGCTGTTCCACCCCTTGCTTGCTCAGGTGACAAATAATGTACTGAACCTAATACATTATTGGTTTGAGTCAAAGATGTAGCACTTAGAGCCATCGCAATCCCAAAGTCTGTGATTTTGACAGTTCCATCTTGATCAATCAGTATGTTCTGAGGTTTGATATCGCGATGGATAATTCCGTTGTGATGAGCGTGTGCGATTGCATCAGTCAACTGTCTTAAGATATGTACAGACTCATGAACGGTCAAATGGCCTTTATTGTTTATGTGTTGTTTTAAAGTTAAACCTTCCACATACTCCATCACGATATAGTAGATATTGTCATCTTCTTCACCGACATCGTATATGCTCACAATGTGATCATTAGATAAACTGATTGCAGATTCGGCTTCTCTTCTGAATCGTTTGATGAACTCATGATCATTGGAATATTCCATTTTCAATACTTTGATGGCTACATCACGATCAAGGATGATGTCCCTTGCCAAATATACATTTGACATACCACCGCCACCTATGGAATGCAGCACTTCATAACGTTCATTCAACATTTTCCCGTTTAACATGAAGCTTCACCTTCTTCAGGTGCGACATTTTTCAAATAGGCCACAGTAATGTTATCTTCCCCACCACGATCGTTTGCACTTGAAACCATTTGAGTGACTACCTCTTCAATATCCATTTCACTTCTAGCGATTTCATAAAGGTCCTTTGAACTTAATTTGTTTGTCAGACCATCTGTGCAAATAATGAGTGAATCGTTAGTAGACCACTTGAAAGTATTGATGTCGATCTTAACATCTTGCTCTGTTCCTAGAGCTTGTAAGAGAATATTTTTTTTAGGATGATCCTCTGCTTCTTCTTCTGATATTTCACCGCTTTTAACCAGTTCATATACGTAGGAGTGGTCTTCTGTTATTTGATAAATCTCTGAATCATCTAAATGATATAAACGACTATCACCTACATGACATGAAACCACATCATCCCCGTATATAGTAGCAGCCACTACAGTCGTGCCCATCCCAGCACACTCAGGGTGTTCCTCAGAATAATCAATGATCATCTGGTTGGCAGAACCGATAGCTTCTTTCAACCACTCTTCAAGTTCAACGAGTGATTCGAATTCTCCGGTGTTTTCCCAAGACTGCTCCAGGCTTTGAATAACAAGTTGACTAGCTACGTCACCAGCTTGATGACCTCCCATACCGTCTGCAAGTACAACAAGCAAGTGATCGTTTTGATTATAAAAAACACCTGCAGCATCTTCATTCAGTTTTCTCACTTTTCCTTTATCTGAAGATAAATATACTTCCATTGCGTTAAGCACCTCGTTCTCCGTTCATAGGATCTGTTAATATTTCCACTGTAAACGTGTGATGAAAAATCCATCCGCTTGAAAATCTTGAGGGAATATCTGTAGTCCGAATTCTGACAGACCATCAAGCGATTGACATTCTTTAGGCAATTGATCGAAAAAGCTCTGGTCTACTTCTAGTTCTGGAAATTCTTTAAGGACCTTATCTATTTGCCACTCATTTTCAGCATGGTCCACGGTACATGTACTATATACCAACTTCCCATCTTTTTTCATTAACGGCAAAACAGAATGAAGTAGTTCGTTTTGAATAGTCGATAACTGTTCAATATCAGATACATTTTTATGATACTTAATATCCGGTTTACTTCTTAGCACCCCTAAACCGGAGCATGGAGCATCGAGTAGAATACGATCGAAAGTTTCTTCAGAATGAACTTCTTGAAGCTTTCTGCTATCGTATGGATTCGTTTGTATGTTTGAAAGATTCAATGTCTCTGCTTTATCTTTCACTAATTTAACTTTTTTTGCATGAAGATCATATGCTAATACTTCGCCAGAATCTTTCATCTTTTCAGCGATGTGAGTAGCCTTACCCCCAGGTGCACTGCAAGCATCTAAAACTTTCATATTCTCTTCAAGATCCATCATCTCAGAAACTAACATAGACGTTTCATCCTGGATGGTTATTTGATTAGGGAATAGACTACTATTAAGTACGTTACCAGTGTCGACATGAATTCCTTGAGGCGATAAGCCCGCTTCAGAAACTTCATAGCCTTCACTTTGTAATATATCCATTGCTTGATTTCGCGTCAATTTAAGTGGTTGGACTCTTACCGAAACTTGTTTCTGAATAATGTTGGAATGACACATTTCGCTTGTTTTCTCATATCCATACTGATCAACCCAACGCTCAACCATCCAAGCTGGGTGACTCGTTTCAACTGACAATCTTTCCACGGGATCCTCTATCGTAGAAAAATCTGCCACACCTTTTCGTTGAATGTTTCTGAGAACACCATTAACAAAGCCAGATATACCTCGGTGGCCCTTCTTTTTCGAAATCTGTACCGCTTCATTAATAATCGCATGATCCGGCACTCGGTCTAAATAAACCATCTGATATACGGACATGTAAAGCAGCCACTGCACCCATTTATCAAGTTTTTTGTTTCCGACGAACGGCTTCAAATAGAACTGCAGCGTCAACTTCCTTTGTAAACTACCATATACGATTTCTGTTAGTAGACCTTTATCTTGGTTTGAAAGATCATTTTTTTGGATTGCTTGATTGATTAAAATATGGCTATAGCCACCATGTTCACCGACTTGTTGCAATAATTGCAACGCGACTTCACGTAAATTTTTCTTGCTCATATTATCATCCTAACTTATCTCCTACAGCAAAATAATCACTGGAACCTCTTAAGAAGTCTTCTGCTTTCATACGTTTTTTCCCAGACACTTGTAAGTCCGTAATCTGAATGGCCTTGCCATCACCTGTTGCAACCAATGGACCATTTTCTTCAACTTCAATAATAGTTCCTGGAACTTCATCAGTTGAACGGTTCACTTTTTCCGCCCACCAAACTTTCAAAGACTTCCCTTGGTAAGTAGTGAAAGCGACCGGCCAAGGGTGTAGCCCCCGGACTTGGTTATATATTTCTTTCTGTGATTTTTCCCATTCAATATGTTCTTTTTCACGCTTAATATTAGAAGCAAAAGTCGCTTCCTCATCATTTTGTTCAATTGGGGTCAACTCCCCTTCAAATAAAGGAGGAAGTGTCTCTAATAATAGCTGGGCTCCAATATCTGAAAGTTTGTCATGTAAACTTCCGACGTGGTCTGATTCCTCGATTTTTATAGATCGCTGCTCAATCATGGCACCTGCATCCAATGCTTCAACCATGTACATGATCGTTATACCTGTTTCTTCTTTTCCATCAATGATTGCATGATGGATTGGTGCTCCACCTCTGTATTCAGGTAATAAGGAAGCATGTACGTTTATGCAGCCAAATGGAGGGGAGTCTAATAATTCTTTCGGTAAGATCTGCCCATAGGCCGCAGTCACTATCAAATCAGGTTCATAGGATAAAATATCTTCATACTCGACTCTTACTTTTTCCGGTTGTAGCACAGGTATATGATGCTCTTCAGCACACGATTTTACCGGCGGAGGGGTTAGTACCCTTTTTCTCCCTTTAGGACGATCAGGTTGTGTCACTACGGCAACAACCTCGTATGGTGATTCTATTAAGTTCTCTAGAATAGGTACACTGAAGTCAGGAGTCCCCATAAAAATTATTCGTTTACTCATCCAATACTCCTCTACATAAAGTGATAAGGTTCAAAATCTATTGTTATTTGTATTTTATTTTGATTAATTTCTTTTTTGAATTTCTCTAAAACCTCTCGAAGTGCTTGATCCACTTCTTCTCTACGCTTGTATTTTATCATGCATTGGTAACGATAGCGATTTTTTATACGTAACATCGGTGACGGTGTAGGCCCCATCAAAAGACTCTCTTGTGACAGTTTCTCAGCTAGTATTCCGGCAATCTCTTGGGCTGTTTCAACTACCTGTACATGGTTATCGTGAGATATATTAATCAGTGCCAGAAAATAATATGGAGGATACGAGAATCTCTTTCTTAATTGCATCTCTTTCTTAAAGAAAGATTCGAAATCATATTGGCTAGCTAACTCAATGCTATAGTGATCAGGTGTATAGGATTGTACAACTACTTCTCCTGGCAGTTCGTGTCTTCCAGCTCTTCCGCTGACCTGGGTCAGTAATTGAAATGTCTTTTCACTAGCACGAAAATCTGGGAGGTGAAGAATGGCATCCGCCGCAATTACTCCGACTAGAGTTACATTTTCAAAGTCCAGTCCTTTTGCGATCATCTGTGTACCTAGTAATATGTCCGCTTCGCCTCTACCAAATTCATTCAGTAATTTCTCGTGGGATCCTTTTCGGCTCGTCGTATCGACATCCATCCGAATGACTCTTGCCTGTTCAAACTGCTGAAGCAAAGCCTCTTCCACTTTCTGAGTCCCTGTACCAAAGAAACGGATCGCGTCACTTTCACACTTGGGGCATCTTTGAGGCATTGGTTTAACATCATTACAGTAGTGACACTTTAATTGGTTTTTCTTCTGGTGATACGTCATAGAAATATCACAATTATCACAATGAATGGTTTCACCACATTCACGGCACATTACAAAACTTGAATACCCTCTTCGATTCAAGAGAAGAACGATTTGTTCTTTTCTCTCCAAGCGTTCTTGAATTTTTTCCACTAATAAATCGGAAAACATCGTGCGATTCCCTTTTTGTAATTCTAAACGCATATCAACGACATCGATTGAAGGTAGCTCTTGTTCATTAATTCTTTCATCTAGACTTAATAAATGATAAACACCTTTCAATGCACGGGCGTAAGTTTCTAAAGTAGGAGTTGCACTTCCTAAGACTACTGGACACTTGTGATATGTACCACGAAACTTTGCCACATCTCTAGCATGGTACTTTGGATAGTCTTCCTGTTTATAGGTATTTTCATGCTCCTCGTCAATGATGATAATCCCAAGATTTTCAAATGGTGCAAAAATCGCAGAACGTGCACCGACTACAACCCTGACTTCGTTACGGTGAATTTTCCGCCATTCATCATATTTCTCTCCCTTTGATAGCCCACTATGAAGCACTGCAACTTCATCTCCAAACCTTGATTTGAACCGGTGGACCATTTGGGGAGTAAGGGAAATTTCAGGAACCAATACAATCGCTTCCTGCCCTTTCTCTAGGACTCTTTGAATGGACTGTAAATAGATTTCAGTTTTTCCGCTCCCTGTTACTCCATGAAGCAAAAACATCTCATGTTGATTATTATTAATATTTTGAATGATTGGCTCTATGACTGTCTGTTGTTTTTTAGTCAGATTCAAGGGATAACTCTGTTCGATTACATGATTTTTAAATGGATCCCTGTAGATTTCTTTTTTAGTAAAGCGTAACAATTTTTCACTGACCAATTTTTGAATTGGACTTTTAGTGATATTGAGTTCATTTTGTAATTTCTTTAATTCTACAGCTTCGTAATGTTCAGTCATGAAAGCTAATACTTCACGCTGCTTTCTCGCATTTCCTGAAAGTTGTTCTAAATGCTCTTGTAATACATACTCTTCAACAGCCGGCTCTACATATGTAACAGTCTTCACTTGATCTTTTCGCTGAACGTTGTATTTTATATCTATTAACTCTTCTTGTACGAGTTTAGTTACTTGATGCGGAGAAACCGAACTCTCTTCCACTTCCTGAAAAGGGAATACTTCTCTCCCTTGAGAGACATTCTTCCACTCTTCGGGAAACTCTTCATCTTCTGCCAACATCCACACTTCTTTTTCATAAGTCGCTTTGAAAACCGCGGGTAACATCGCTTGCATAGCAGAAATCCGAAAACATAACGTTGTTTCCTGCATCCACTTCGATAGATGTATCAGTTCTTCTGTAAAAATAGGAGTGTAATCTAATACAGATTCAACTTCTCTTAATTTAGATATTTCACTCTGGTCAGATAATGACACGACAAACCCCATCACTTTTCTTGGCCCGAACGGCACAATTACCCTTACTCCGGGCTTGACGACATCTTCAAGTGAGGATGGAATCTCGTAATCAAATAATGAGTCGATGGAGGAAGCAGCAACATCGATGACTACGTTAGCAATCCTCAACTTTTCTCACCCTGCTTTTCTTCAATGAAAATCTCGAATAACCTTTCAGAAATTTTAGCCTTTGAAGATTGTGGGATTGCTTCTTTTAAACCTCTCTTGGTCAATACAATTACTTCATTTTCATCAGACTGGAATCCAGTAGAAGTAGAGCTAACATCATTCATGACGATTGCATCAAGATTCTTCTTTTCTAATTTTTTATTGCCGTAATATTCAATGTCCTTCGTCTCAGCAGCAAAACCGACAAGGTATTCTTGTTGTTTTTGTTCACCTAGCTCTTTCAGGATATCGTTCGTTCTTTCCATTTCAACCACTAGATTTCCTTCATGCTTTTTCATTTTATGTTCATGAGTTTGTTTCGGGCGATAATCCGCTACAGCTGCAGCTTTTATGATGATATCCTGATCATTTTTATGGTTCATCACTGCTTCATACATTTCCTGTGCAGTCGTCACTGAGACATAATTGATTCCACTTGGTGGATCGATTACAACCGGTCCAGCAATCAAAGTTACTTCTGCTCCCCAACGATGTGCTACCTCAGCTAATGCAAAGCCCATCTTCCCTGACGAACGATTGGAGAAAAAGCGCACTGGATCAACGGTTTCTCTCGTTGGGCCAGCTGTTATGAGGACTTTCTTACCTTTCAGTTTATTTTCATCTTGTTGATTCTGAATGATGACTTCAATAATATTTTCAGGCTCCTCTAGACGACCCTTCCCTACATAACCACATGCTAAATAGCCATCACCTGGTTCTATAAAGCGATAGCCGTAATTATCTAGGGTCTTTAAATTTTCTATCACTGATGGATGTTCGTACATATGCACGTTCATGGCTGGTGCAATGTAGACAGGTGCTGTGGTAGCAAGTAATGTTGTCGTCAACATATCATCTGCTAGTCCATTAGCAAGGCGCCCTAATAAGTGAGCTGTGGCAGGCGCTAATATAACGAGATCTGCCCAATCAGCTAGATCGATATGAGCTATTTTGTCAGGATTTTTTTCATCAAAAGCATCTGTGAACACAGGGTTTCGAGACAAGGCTTGAAAAGTGAGTGGTTGGACGAACTCAGTTGCGCCTTCTGTCATGATCACTCGAACTTCAGCCCCCTGCTGAACCAGCTTACTTGTTAGTGAGCATGCCTTGTATGCTGCTATTCCACCTGATACTCCGAGTAAGACCTTTTTACCTTTTAGCATTGTTTTCACTCCTAAAAGTACTAAGTAAAGAAAAAACAACCTGTTTCTTCAGGTTGTTTAAAAATACAGTAGATGAATTGGGTTATTCACTCTTTTGTAGAGTCAGTCTCTCATCCATGATCTCTTCTAAAGCAACCCCAACAAATTTATCTGATTTCGGGTTTTCGACAAGAGATTCGTCTTTGCTTTCCATTTCTCTCGCACGCTTTGCAGAAATGATCACGAGCGAATACTTAGAATTGATCTTCGTCAATAGATTATCAACAGATGGTTCTAGAATCATATACGTTCACTCCCTAACGCTTTTTGATATTGCTTAGCAACACGTTCTCGCTTACAATGCTCACTTACGACAATCGATTGGATTCTGGCTACTGCTTTCTCAACCTCATCATTTACCACGACATAGTCATAAGCATCCATCATATCTATTTCCTTTTGTGCTTCTTTTAAACGGTTAAGTACTAAGTCCTCTGTTTCAGTTCCTCGGTTGATGATTCGATTTTTCAATACCTCTAAACTAGGTGGGAATAAGAATATGAAAACTCCTTCAGGAAAATTCTCACGCACTTTCATCGCGCCTTGTACTTCTATCTCTAGAAATACGTCTTTTCCTTCATCTAAAGTTTTTTCGACATACTCTTTTGGTGTGCCATAATAATTACCCACATACTCAGCATACTCAATTAACTCGTCGGCTTCAATCATTTTTTGTACTTCTTCTCTCTTTTTGAAGAAATAATCGATGCCATTTCTCTCGCCTTCACGAGGTTCTCTAGTAGTAACTGAGATCGAGTATTCCAAGGCTGGGTCTTTTTCAAATAATGATTTACGTACTGTCCCTTTACCTACACCCGAAGGTCCGGATAGGATAAAAAGGATTCCTCTTTCGTCCTTCAACACATTTCCTCCTAGTTATCGATGTTCATATCTTCATTAACGACACGTTGACCGACTGTTTCTGGTTGAACAGCAGACAAGATGACATGGTCACTATCTGTCACAATCACTGCACGTGTTCTTCTTCCATATGTAGCATCTACCAATTTATTAGTATCACGTGCAACAGTTATAATACGTTTAATTGGGGCAGACTCAGGAGATACGATGGAAATGATGCGATTTGCTGATACGACGTTCCCAAATCCAATATTAATTAGTTTTAAGTTCATGATTAACTCCCCTAACATTTCAAATTCAATCACTAATATTTCTATTATAGTCTAAATTCAATGAATATCTCAAATATTATTCAATATTTTGTACTTGTTCTTTAATTTTCTCAATCTCGCTCTTCAAATCGACGACTACCTTACTGATTGAGACATCATTAGATTTAGACCCTATTGTATTCGCTTCTCTCAATAACTCTTGGCTAATGAAATCTAGTTTTCGGCCGATAGGCTCTTCCAAATCTAGAGTTTCTTCAAACTGTTTTACATGAGAAATGATTCTGGTGATCTCTTCAGTGATATCCCCTTTTTCAGCCAACAATGCAACTTCCTGAATGATTCTAACTTCATCTTTTGAAGTATCATTAAGTGATTCTTCAATACGAGCAGTCACTTTATCTTGGAAGTTCTGCTGGAACTCAGGGCTTCTTTGTTTCAAGTATTCAGCCGATTCTAAAATTGAAGTAAGCCTAGACTTCACATCTACTTCTAGAGATTCACCTTCCCTGCTTCTCATACTACTTACAATAGATAAGGCTTCATCTACTAATCGGATAAAGAAATTCTTAAACTCTTCATTGATATCTGTAGCTTCTTCCATTAGGAACAAACCTTCTATATTAAGAAGATCTTTCATTTCAAGTTCTCCCTGAATAGGAGTATGATCCGATATTTCTTCCATACGATCAGAGTACTGTTGCAGCAAGTCCCAGTCAACTTTCAACGTTCTAGATCGTAGAGGTTCTCCAGAAATGTTTACATAGAATTCTACTCTCCCACGAGAACAAACTTCTTGGATTCGCTTTCTGATTGAATCCTCTAATTGCATCAAATCTCGGGGCATTTTTAGTGAATAGTCTAGAAAACGATGATTGATGGTTTTGATTTCAATCGTAACCGTCGTTTCCTCGAATTTACCTGAAGCACTTCCGAAGCCTGTCATACTTTTAACCATGGTTCTTTTCACCTCTTGGCATTTGCACTATCTTTATATTGTCGCACTGTTCATTCAATCATTTCAACCTTTTGATTCCATCTGTATCAATGTGTAAGAGTGACATGCTATAATTAAGTTGTTATGAGGTGATTAACATGCCATTTGATGGAATAGTTACAAGAGCAATTACACATGAATTGAACGATCAATTAGTTACTGGTCGAATCAATAAAATCTATCAACCAACAGAAACTGAAATCATTTTTACAATCAGAAAGAATGGACGTAATCATACACTATTATTATCCATTCACCCAAGCTATGCACGAATACATTTAACTGATGAAAAATTCACGAACCCGAAAGAACCACCGATGTTCTGTATGGTATTACGAAAACACCTGCAATCGGGTTTCATTGAAAAAATTGAGCAGGATGAGATGGAGAGAATCATCCACCTGACCATTCGCAATAAAGATGAAATCGGTGATGAAAATAGACGGGTAATCACATTGGAGCTGATGGGGAAACATAGTCACTTGATTGTAGTTGACCCAGAACGTGAAATGATCATTGACAGTATGAAGCATATAAGTTCTGCTCAAAACCGTCATAGAAGTATATTACCTGGACAATCGTATATCGCCCCACCAGATCAAGGCAAATTGAACCCATTAACTTTAGATGGTGAAACATTTGCTCGAAAGATTGATTTTAACCAAGGTAAGATCGACCGACAAATATTGAATCTTTTGATGGGTGTTTCTCCTGTTGTAGCAAAAGCCCTTGCTAAACAAGCCTATATGGGCAACAGTGAAAAGTATCAAGAAGTATTCGATAATTTCCAGAACGATCTTTTAAATCACAATTATGCACCTATGATTCAAAAGGAACCTAAGGAAGATTATCATGTTCTTGAATTAGTTAAATCAGAAGAAAAAATAATTTCTTTTGAAACTGTAAGCGAGATGCTCCACTCTTTTTATCAAGGAAAAGCAGAGCGCGACCGAGTAAAAGGTCAATCGCATGATTTGATGAGATTTTTAAAGAACGAAAGAGACAAGAATGAACGTAAAATAGAGAAGCATAAAAAGACTTTGAAAAAGGCAGAAAAAGCCGACGAATATCAAAAAAAAGGTGAGCTTCTAACGGCTCACATGCATATGGCAAAACTCGGAGACAACTCCATTCAAGTGGTCGACTACTATGAAGAAGATCAGCCAGAGATGACCATCGAATTGAATCCGAATAAGTCACCAAGTGAGAATGCTCAGCAGTTTTTTAAGCAATATGGTAAATTGAAAAAATCCAAAGAAATGGTAGTTGTTGAGATCGAAAAAGCCCATGAGGAAATCAACTACTTGGAAAGACTTATTCAGCAACTGGAGCAAGCACGAGAAGAAGATGTTGAAGATATTCGAGAAGAGCTTCAAGATCAAGGCTATATGAAGAAAAAGCAACAAAGTAAAAAGAAGAAAAAGAAGAAATTGATTACACCCGATCAATATGTCTCTACAGATGGAACCGAAATTTTTGTAGGTCGTAACAATAAACAGAACGAGTATGTTACCAACCGTATGGCGAATAAGAATGACGTTTGGCTCCACGCTAAAGATCTCCCAGGCTCTCACGTCATCATACGTTCAAGTGAGCCAAGTGAGGAGACAATATTAGAGGCAGCACTTATTGCAGCTTTTTATAGTAAAGCTAAGTTGTCTTCTACTGTTCCTGTCGATTACACATTCGTCAAACATGTAAAAAAGCCGAATGGTGCAAAACCTGGTTATGTGACGTATGACAATCAGCAGACGGTATTTGTCACACCTGAGGAAGATAAAGTGCAAGAAATGAAACTGAAGTCTTAAGTAAACTAATAACGTACCTCCATTAGACGGGGGGGGGTACGTTATTTTTGGATTATAGAATATTTATCGGGAATACAAAAAATTGATGGACTTTTGTTGTTGATTCTGACGAATCTCTTTCAAACGGACGCTTGCCTTGGGCACTACCTCAACTTTCCTAAACGAACATGGTTCGATTAGGATGATTTTCCTCGCGTGCTATTTCCAAGGGCGTCGCCGTCTTTAGTTCTTCATCTTCCATACAAAATTACCGGATAAGAATCACTTCGACTTCGCAACAGCTCATTTCACCTTTAGTTGAAGTTTCACACGAGAAAAATGAGCATGAAAATTCTTTCTTACGATCAAACCCTTTCCTTCCACTCTTTAAGTTGATCAATTTCTTCAGATGAGAGCACACCTTTATCATTTACAACTGTTAAGAGATCTTTAAAGGTAAGGAGGCTATGATACGTGAAGTTATTTTCCTGAAAATTTGCTTCTGCTTTATTTAGCTCGTAAGAAAAAATAGATACAATCTGTTGTAGCTCGCCACCTGCATCAACGACTTCATTAGCGACATCTATCACGCTTCCACCAGTTGAAATTAAATCTTCGATAACAACAACTTTCTGATCCGGTTTCAAAACACCTTCTATTTTATTTTTCATACCATGACCTTTAGATTTTCCACGAACATATATCATTGGTAAATTCATCTTTTGAGCGATCCAAGCGGCATGAGGAATACCTGCAGTTGCGCATGCGCATATTACCTCAGTGTCGGGATAATTTGTTTGAATATATGTAACGAATTCATTTGCTAACGCTTCTCTGATGGAAGGGTAAGACATCGACAAGCGATTATCACAATAAATCGGAGACTGGATACCAGACGACCATGTGAATGGCGCAGCAGCATCCACCTTTATAGCATCAATTTCTAATAACTTTTCAGCGATCCATTTACTATTTTTCATTCGCATTCCACTCCTTGATTGCTTGCTGGTAAGCCTGCTTCGAGTCAGCAGCATTTGTAATGCTTCTTCCCATAACAATGTAATCCGCTTTTTCATTTCGTGCTTCGGTTGGTGTTGCTATTCGTTTTTGGTCATTTGCTTCATCTTGTTTAAACCTGATGCCTGGGGTCATTGTAATAAAAGATGAACCGCATGCTTGTTTTACTTTTCTTATATCATGAACAGGGCAAACAACTCCATCGGCTCCATGTTGATAGCTGTTTTCTGCATACCGGACAATGGTATTCTCAAGCGTTTCATTGATCAATAGCTCATTTTTCAACATCATTTCATCAGTTGAAGTGAGTTGAGTGACAGCAAGCAGTTTTGGTCGCTTCCCAGATGTTGATTCTAAACCTTCCCTTGCCGCTTCTATCATTCTCGCGCCACCAGCAGCATGGACATTTACAAAATCAATTTCTAACGAAGCCAAGCTTTTCATGGCCTGATGAACTGTATTCGGAATATCGTGTAGTTTCAAATCAAGAAAAATAGGATGACCTCTCTCCTTCAATTTCTCAATAATATATGGCCCTTCTTTGTAAAATAACTGCATTCCTACTTTCACTGGAGAGCCAGCTAATTCATTTTCTTCGACAAAAGATAATGTTTGTTCTGCATTAGGGAAATCTAAAGCTATATAGATACTTGGGTGCATCTTGCTTCCCTCACTTCCTGCAAAGATTCATAACCATATTTTCTGAGTGTATTAGGCAATTGATCAATTAAATTTTTACAAACTAATGGGTCTTGGAAGTTGGCTGTCCCAACCGCTATAGCATCTGCTCCAGCTAGTATGAATTCCAGTATATCTTCTGTCGTTGTGATGCCTCCCATACCAATGATTGGTAGGTCGGTAATTTGTCGAACTTGATGAATCATTCTAATAGCGACGGGTTTGATGGCAGGACCTGATAAACCACCAGTACCATTAGCTAAAATTGGCTTCTTGGTATGCGGATCAATTCTCATTCCCGTCAATGTATTAATCATCGATAAACCATCTGCCCCTGCATGTTCAACTGCTTTTGCCATTCCTACAATGTCGGCTACATTAGGAGATAATTTAACAAATAACGGCTTGCCTGACACACGCTTGATTTCTTTCGTCAATTCTTGAGCAACTTCCGGATCAGTACCGAATTGTATACCACCCTCTTTTACATTCGGACAAGAGATATTCAGTTCGATCGCTTCAATTGTTGATACATTGGAGAGTTTCTCAGCTACCATCACATATTCTTCTATCGTACTACCTGCAACATTTGCAATGACAGGAGTATCAAGGGACTCTAGAAAAGGAAGCTCCCGCTCAATTATCCCATCCACTCCAGGGTTCTGCAGCCCGATCGCGTTCAACATTCCAGCTGCTGTTTCTGCTACCCTCGGAGTTTCATTTCCGTAGCGTGGCTCCCCAGTGGCTGCTTTAATCACAATTGCCCCAAGTTGATTCAAATCATAGAATTCACTGAATTCTTTTCCGAACCCAAAACAGCCAGAAGCAGGCATGACAGGGTTTTTGAGTGATAATTCACCTAGATTTACGTTTAATTTCATAAGATCACCTCATTGGATGAGAATACTGGCCCGTCCTTACATACTTTCACATAGCCGCTTTCATTAGTGGAATGACAGACACATGCGAAACAAGCACCTATTCCACACCCCATACGTTCCTCCAGAGAGATATGCCCCGGAATTTCAACCAGCTGATTTTTAACTGCTTTAAGCATTGGAAGAGGGCCACATGTAAAATACCTAGTGCTATCTTGTGAAAATTCACTTGCTATATCAGTGACTAATCCTTTTTCGCCGTATGAACCATCGTCGGTAACAACTAACGTTTGTACTCGGTCACCAAATTGATTGAACTCTTTTTCATAAAAGACTGCTTCTTTAGACTGAAATCCTAATATGACGGTGACATCATTATTTTCAACAAGTTCCTTCGTCAGGTGATAAAGTGGTGGGACACCAACTCCCCCACCAATGACAAGAATTTTTTCATTTTTGACTTCTGTTATTTCAAACCCTTGTCCTCCCGGTCCTAATGCATCAACCTTGTCTCCCGCCACTCGTTCACTAAGCCATTCCGTTCCTTTTCCTGTGACCTTATAAACAAGAGTGATTGTATGATTTTCTTTATCTACATCAGCGATGGAAATAGGTCTTCTCAACATATGAAAAGATCCATCTCCAATTTTAATATGGATGAACCGGCCGGGTTGATCGACCAGTTGTTCCATCTCACCTTTTAATTTCATTTCGAAAGTATCTTTTGCAATCTCAACATTCACACATACTTCCAGTTGTTCTTGTATCACGTCAGCACCGCCTCTTTATTTCGAGGCATTTCGTTTGCGGTGAAAGTCATCGATTCTATCACATGCAAAATGGCATTCGCAGTATCCAATGAAGTTAAACAAGCAACGCCGTGTTCAACTGCTTCACGTCTGATACGGAAACCATCGCTATGGGTCTGTTTGCCGCGTGTCAACGTATTGATGACAAATTGAACTTGACCATTTTCAATTAAATCTAAAAGGTCTTCATTACTTCCAGCACCTACCTTGTCCACGACTCTTACTGGTAGGTTGCTCTTTTGAATGGTCTTGGCAGTACCTTCTGTCGCTAACAACTGAAAACCTAGCGCATGGAATTTTTCTGCTATTTCTACCATTTCTTCTTTATCTTTATCTGCGACGGTCAATAAAATCGAACCTTCAGTTGGAATCGTCAGACCTGAGGCAGTTATCCCTTTATAAAGAGCTTTTTCTAAATTCTTATCTCTTCCAATAACTTCCCCAGTGGATTTCATTTCTGGTCCTAAGGTGATATCCACACTTCGTAATTTTTCAAATGAAAATACAGGAACCTTAACAGAAATAACATCACTCTCCGGAATCAATCCAGATGTAAAACCTTGTTCTGATAAGCTTTTTCCTAACATTACCTGTGTAGCGACATTAGCCATCGTCACACCTGTAATTTTACTTAAAAATGGTACAGTCCGGCTTGCTCTTGGATTTACTTCTAGTACAAAGAGTTCTCCTTGGTGATAAACATATTGGATATTAATCAAACCGACTATTCCTAGTTCTTTCGCCAACACTTGAGTTGTGTCGATGCATTGTTGTTTGATTTCATCGGATATTCTTTGAGTAGGATAAACCGCAATGGAATCCCCCGAATGAACACCTGCTCGCTCAATATGCTCCATAATGCCAGGAATGACTACATCTGTACCATCAGAGATCGCATCAACTTCAAGCTCTATACCAGTCAAGTATCGGTCGATTAAGACAGGCCTGTTCACGTGCACTTTAACAGCATTTCGGATATATCGTTCCAAATCAGCCTCTTCATAAATGATTTCCATCGCTCGACCACCAAGTACATAAGAAGGTCGTACTAAGATTGGATAACCTAATTCTCTCGCTTTTTCAATTGCATCTTGTTCACTTATAGCCATTTGTGCTTGAGGTCTTGAAACGTTCAATTTCTCAAGTGTTTGGTCGAAGAGATCTCTGTCTTCTGCATTGTCGATGGAATCTTTTGTAGTACCTAAGATATTGACTCCTCTTTTAGATAATCCATCCGCAAGAGAAATGGCAGTTTGTCCACCAAACTGAATGATGACGCCCATTGGCTGTTCAAGTTCTATGACGTGCATCACATCTTCTAGAGTCAGTGGTTCAAAATACAATTTGTCTGAAATCTGAAAGTCAGTGGAGACCGTTTCAGGATTATTATTGATGATGATCGCTTCATATCCCGCTTCTCTAATTGCTAATATAGAATGCACTGTAGCATAATCAAATTCTATACCTTGTCCAATCCGAATAGGGCCCGAACCCAGTACTAAAACTTTATCTTTCGAAGTAGGCACCGATTCGTTCTCTTTTTCATAAGCGCTATAAAAATAAGGCGTTTTAGACTCAAATTCTGCAGCGCAGGTATCTACCATTTTATAGACAGGAGCAATGGATTGTTCCATTCGAAAGGCATATACATCTTCCTCATTAGCATCCCAAAGTCTTGCAATTGTCATATCTGCAAAACCTTTACGCTTTGCTTTTTCTAATAGTTCAATGTCCCATGGGCTTTGCTGAACCTGATTCTCCAAAAGAACTAACTGCTCTAACTTAAACAAGTAAAAGCGATCTATTTTGGTATACAGATAAATGTCCTCCATGGTAAACCCTCTTCTGAATGCTTCGGCTATTAAAAACAACCGTTCATCATCAGGTTTTTTCAATCTCTTCATCAAGTCTTCCATGGAAATTCTGCTAGCAGAAGTTTGGAGTAAGTCTATCGTCTCGATTTCTAGTGAACGAATACCTTTTAATAATGATTCTTCAAAGGATCTGCCTATTGACATCACTTCCCCAGTAGCTTTCATTTGAGTTCCAAGAGTACGGTTTGCTGCTTGGAATTTGTCAAAAGGCCATCTAGGTATTTTAGTTACGATATAGTCTAGCGCTGGTTCGAAGTGTGCATATGTTTGTCCAGTGACTGGATTTTTCATCTCATCTAATGTTAATCCGACAGCAATTTTTGCTGCCAATTTCGCAATCGGATAACCGGTTGCCTTGGATGCTAGAGCAGAAGAACGACTCACCCTCGGATTCACTTCGATGATATAATATTCAAAACTATGAGGATCGATCGCTAGCTGTACATTACAACCGCCTTCGATTTCCAAGGCACGGATTATCTTAAGTGACACATTACGTAACATCTGATATTCCCGATCGCTCAATGTCTGTGAAGGAGCAACTACTATTGAATCGCCTGTATGTACACCAACAGGGTCGATATTTTCCATGTTACAGACCACTATTGCGTGATCACTTCCATCCCTCATCACCTCATACTCGATTTCTTTGAATCCAGCAATATTCTTTTCGATCAAACATTGGTTAACAGGTGAAAAGTGTAGCCCATGATGAGTAATATCTTTTAATTCTTTTTCGCTATAGCACATGCCACCGCCTGTACCACCAAGTGTGTACGCTGGGCGCACAATCAACGGGTATCCGATTTTTTCTGCAAACTCAAGAGCCTCATTCACTGAATGGACAATCGTACTATCTGGAACAGGTTCATTCAATTCATGCATCAACTGGCGGAATAAATCCCGGTCTTCTGCTTGTTGGATCGCACTTAATTTGGTTCCAAGGAGCTCTACATTATAAGCTTCTAAAATTCCTTTTTCATCTAGTTCTCTTGCTAGGTTAAGCCCTGTCTGTCCTCCTAATGTTGGCAGAAGTGCCTCTGGCTGCTCTTTGCGGATGATTTTTGCTAGAAAATCTACTGTTAACGGCTCCATATAGATATGATCAGCTACTGTTTCGTCAGTCATAATCGTGGCAGGGTTAGAGTTAGCTAAAATGACTTCATATCCTTCTTCTTTAAGGGCCTGACAAGCTTGTGTCCCTGCATAATCAAATTCTGCTGCTTGTCCGATAACGATTGGACCCGATCCGATGACTAAGATTTTATTAATGTCTTTTCGCTTTGGCATGAGAATCCTCCTTTATCTTTTTCCGACTGAATACGAGATATAAACTGATCAAACAATGAATTAGAATCCTGTGGCCCTGGTGAACTCTCAGGATGGTATTGAACAGAGAAAGCATTGTAAAGTTCATGTTCGAGACCTTCGACCGTGTCATCATTAATAGCATATTGAGTCATGATTAAATCTGTATTTTCCAAAGATGATCGTTCGACTGCATATCCGTGATTCTGTGAAGTCATCCATACTTCGTTGGTACGGAGGTCTTTTACAGGATGATTGACCCCTCGGTGTCCAAACTTCATTTTCACTGTATCTGCATGACAGGCAAGTGCTATTAGCTGGTGGCCTAGACATATGCCAAAAATTGGGGTTTTTCCTAGCAATTCTCTTACTACTTCAATTCCTTCACTC
This sequence comes from Halalkalibacillus sediminis, assembly GCF_002844535.1. Classification (NCBI taxonomy): domain Bacteria; kingdom Bacillati; phylum Bacillota; class Bacilli; order Caryophanales; family Bacillaceae; genus Halalkalibacillus; species Halalkalibacillus sediminis. The sequence goes on along the minus strand of NZ_PJNH01000001.1, from coordinate 385,930 downwards.
ACATTTTTCGGATCTCCAGGTCCATTAGAAAGCATCACTCCGTCAGGTTGTAATTGCATAATCTCTTCAGCTGACATGTCATGCGGCACAACAGTCACATGGCAATTTCTACGAGTAAATTCTCTTAAGATTCCATGTTTCATTCCATAATCAATTAAGACGATGCGATGACCTCTACCGGGTGCGACATATGGCTTGCTTGTCGAAACCTTTTTGACTTGATCCGTAGGGAGTTGAATGTCGCGAAGTGAGTTCAACTCATCCTCTTTTTGATCCAGACTGTCTAGAAGTCTACCCTTCATCGTTCCAAATTGACGGATCAGACGTGTGAGCTGGCGGGTGTCTACCCCATGAATGCCAGGGATTCCCTTCAATTTCAAGAGTTCATCGAGTGTCATTTCATTTCTAAAGTTAGAAGGATATTCGGCCCATTCTTTAACGACAAGACCTTGTATTGCTGGTTGAATACTTTCAAAATCATCTCTATTGATCCCATAATTACCAATCAGAGGATATGTCATAGTAACAATTTGACCATGATAGGAAGGGTCTGAAATTGTTTCTTGATATCCAGTCATTCCAGTGTTGAAGACGACTTCTCCATCTGGATTATTCAGCTCACCTCCAAAGGCATAACCTTCAAAAACGCTCCCATCTTCTAGCAATAAATATCGTTTACACATATTGACCATCCTCCTGCCAAACAATTTCACCTTCAACAAATGTCATCACCGGGCAACCTTCTACCTGCCACTGTTTGAAAGGCGTATTTCTTCCTTTAGACTTGATAAAAGACTCATCAATTACCGATGTTTTATTCAGATTAACCAAGACTAAGTCAGCCTTTTGTCCGATTGCAATCTCACCTGCAGTAAGACTGAATAACTCAGCAGGTTTGACAGTCAACCAGTCGACTAACTGCTTGAGTGTACATTTGTTTGTTTTCACGAGATGTGTATATAAAAGTGGAAAGGCTGTTTCTAATCCAATGATTCCGAAAGGCGAACCTTCAAATCCGCGACTTTTCTCTTCAGCTGTGTGTGGGGCGTGGTCTGTCGCAATACAATCTAATGTTCCATCTAAAAGACCAGCGAAAAGAGCTTCTTGATCTGCATTGGATCTTAATGGGGGATTCATTTTATAATTTGCATTATTGGAAGGAATGTCATCTTCATTTAATAAAAGATGATGTGGTGTAACTTCTGCAGTAACATTTATCCCAGCTTGCTTAGCATCACGAATGACTCGAACGGACTCTTTTGTACTTACATGGCAAACGTGATAGTGACAACCTGTTGCTTCTGCAAGTAAAACATCACGAGCAATCTGCACGGATTCACAAACAGAAGGAATTCCAGCAAGGTCTAACTGTTCGCTTTTTTCGCCATCATGCATGACACCTTCGTAGATTAAACTATTATCTTCACAATGAGCAACAATGGAGCCATTGATCGCAGCTACTTGTTTCATCGCTTCAAACATGGTTCCTGCAGACTGCACTCCAACACCGTCATCAGTAAAGGCAACAGCACCTAAATCCTTTAACTGTTGAAAATCGACTAATTCTTCCCCTTTTTGTGATTTTGTAATCGAAGCATAAGGTAATACATGGACAGAAGCGTCTCGTTCAATTTTTTCATTCACGAATGATAGGTGTTTAATATCGTCTGGGACAGGATTTGTATTAGGCATAGCACAAACTGTAGTAAACCCGCCTTTAGCAGCCGCCATAGTTCCAGATTCGATGGTTTCTTTCGCTTCACCACCTGGTTCACGTAGATGGATATGAACATCAACGAATCCAGGAAATAGATAGTTACCTTGACCATCAATTACTTCTTCAGTTGAAACGTCATCTAATTTTCCTATAGCTGTTACCTTTCCATTGTGAATCAGAACATCTACCTTCTCCTCGTGCTCTAACATTTGAACATTTTTAATCAACTTCTTCATATAAAGAACCTCCCTATTTTAAACAATGCTCGATGATTGCTTCCCTTACTGCAACTCCATTCGTCATTTGTTGAAAAATCCTTGAACGTTCACATTCAACCAACTCAGAATCAATTTCTATCCCTCTATTAACAGGGGCAGGATGCATAATAATACTGCCTTTCCTCATTGCTCGTTCACGTTCTTTAGTTAATCCATACGTTTGTAAGTAACTCTCTTCCTTACCTTCTTTTATTTCGTGTCTCTCGTATTGAACCCTTAGTAGCATCAACACATCAACTCCTGAAATAGCTTCATCGATCGTGTGATACTTGAAAGGCAAGGAGTGATCCTGCCACTCTTCCTTCGCAACCAGCGTCACATTAGCACCTAGATTATCAAGGGCTATAGCATTTGAACGAGCGACCCGGCTATGTTTGATATCTCCACAAATAGCCACGTTTAGATGTTCAAATCGATTGAATTCTTGCCGGATTGTCATCAAATCAAGCAAGGATTGGGTCGGATGTTCTCCAGACCCATCTCCAGCATTAATCATTGGTACATCTATAAGATTTTTAATAGCATTAAAATAATTTTTTTCAGGGTGGCGCACGATGATAACGTCTGAACCTATCGACTCTAAGGTTTTGATCGTGTCGTATAATGATTCACCCTTTGTCACACTGGACTGTTCAGGTGAAAAAGTCAGTCGTTTCATTTGTAGCTTGTCGCAAGCCATCTCAAAACTCATTTTAGTACGAGTAGATGGTTCAAAGAATAATAACGCTGCACTTTTCTCCTCCAAGGTATCGATTGAGGGATTTCTCTGAAACTCCTCAGCCCGATCAAGCAATTTGTTGATCTCATCAGTTGAAACGTCGTTCATTGTAAGTAAATGATTCACTTAATTGCCCCCTTCATTAATATCTTCGACTGAGTGGAACATTCGACCGTTCCCACTAGCCAATTCCTTTCCAGGTAAGACAAGATGTAGCACAATCCCAGCAATTGCTGAAAGAGCCATGCTCGTGATCTGTATATCCGAAGTGACTTGTATGAATGCTCCACCTACTCCAATGACTAGAATGGCAGAAGAGACAATCAGATTCCTTTTCATTCCTAGGTCAACTTGGTTGTCTATCAACATTCTCAAACCACTCGAAGCGATGATACCGAATAGAAGAATTGATACCCCACCCATGACTTGTTTCGGAATCGATTCAATCAAGACAGTAATCATTTCGGAAAAACCAAACATGATGGCTAAAATTGCTGCACCGGCAATGACAAACACACTGAATACTCTAGTGATTGCCAGTACGCCTATATTCTCTCCGTATGTCGTATTCGGAGGTCCCCCGAAACTTGAAGCGATCATGGTTGCAACACCATCACCCAAGATAGAGCGATGAAGACCTGGGCGTTTGATGAAGTTCTTGTGAGCCACCTTGGAAAGCACCATCTGATCTCCTATATGCTCCATGATAGTAACAGCGGCGATTGGTACCATGATCCATACCAGATTTAAATTAATGACTTGGTGAGGCATATAATCTACGAATGGTATGACGAACTCAGGTGAAGCAAAGAATGCATTTGCAAACTCCCCAACCGAGTTGCTTTCAACTATATTTGCCCAACTTGCTTTTAAATTGCTCGTATCGACTAACCCTTGAGTCAATGCGAATATGTATCCTCCGACAATTCCTAACAAGATCGGTATGATATTTAGAAATCCTTTAAAAAATACTGAGAAGATAATCGTAATAAGTAAGGTTACACCTGCAACCAAAATTCCTGTCGAACTATAATTTCCATCCAAATCTGTCATTGCCATATCTATAGCTGTTGGAGCTAGGCCCAAGCCGATTACCATAATGATCGGGCCAACGACAACTGGTGGGAAGATATAGAACAACCAATTAACACCCAATAATTTTATTCCTAAGGCAATGAGCCCGTAAACGACCCCGACCAAGAAGGCTCCTACCATGGCCCCAGCCATTCCATCTGCGGCTATCGCCGTTTGAAGTGGCACAATGAAAGCAAAACTTGAACCAATGTAAGCTGGAACTTGTCCTTTAGTAATTAGCAGGTACGCTAAAGTACCGATACCACTAGTAATCAGTGCTACGTTCGGAGGCATATCCGTCAAATATGGTACTAAGATTGTCGCCCCGAACATTGCGAATAAATGTTGTAAACTCAAAATGAGCCATTGTGATTTTTTCGGTTTCTCATGAACATCCAATACTTTTTCTTCGCTCATCTTCAAATCCCCCTTGTTAAAATAAAAAGCCTCTTTGCTAAAGGTCGCAAAGAGGCTTTTCGTACATACTCCTATATTGTACGAATGAACTTCACAACCTTTTCAGTCTCTCTGGACGTAATTTAAAGGTTTTAGTTTATTCAAATATACTTACTTTTTCCGCTTCATCCACTTCATTTAATTGAACTTTAATGACTTCATCCATGGATGTCGGAATATTTTTCCCTACATAATCGGCTCTGATAGGCAGTTCTCGGTGACCTCGATCGATCAATACTGCTAACTGGATCGACTCAGGTCTCCCTATATCTACGACTGCATCAAGAGCTGCTCGGACAGTTCGTCCAGTGTAAAGGACATCATCTACGAGAATCACTTTTTTTCCGTCAATATTGGTTTGGATATTGCTTTGATTTACAGTTGCTTCTCCAGCAGTTGACTTATTTGAAAGGTCATCCCTATAAAGTGAAATGTCTAGTTCACCTGTAGGAACTTTAATACCTTCAATTTCTTCAATGTTTTGCTGAATTCTAGTAGCAAGAGGTGTGCCCCTTGTTTTAATACCTACAAGTAATAAATCTTCAGTTCCCTTGTTACGTTCAATGATTTCATGGGATATTCTTTTTAATGCCCTAGATATTGCTGCAGAATCAAGTATACTTGTTTTCTCCTTCATCACCGATGCCCTCCTATTACATATAAAAAAACCTCTTTTGCCCACAAGGTGACAAAAGAGGTTTACTGTGCATACTTAATACACTTCTACCGCTCATGATTAGTCACCTTGCAGATCTCTCTGGATCTTTCATTAAAGGTTTCATTTCTTAATTGTTAATTCTAATAGAAATCTGGAAAAAGTCAAGACATTCTTTTGACTGTTTCTAATGCTTCTTGAAATATTTCAGGTGCATCTACCTCAAAAGTTAATGTTTCATCAGTTGTTGGATGCTGAAAACTAATTTTTCTAGAGTGCAGTGCTTGCCCTGAAACATCCAACGTTTTACGTTGACCGTACTTAGGATCACCTACTAATGGATGGTCTATATAACGAAAGTGCACACGGATTTGATGCGTTCTTCCAGTCTCAAGTTCGCAATAGACATGGGAGAACCGATCGAAAACTTCCTTGACTACAAAGTGGGTCACCGCAGGCTTTCCATCTTGAACAATCGCCATTTTCTGTCGATCGTTTTGGTCTCTACCAATCGGCGCATCGATCGTCCCTTTTTCATGGGAAATCGCTCCGTGCACGATAGCTTCGTATTGTCGCTTGATTTCTTTATTAGCTAACATATCAGACAAACGTTCGTGTGATTGATCATTCTTAGCAACAACAAGAAGCCCACTTGTGTCTTTATCGATTCTGTGAACAATTCCAGGACGATGTACTCCATTGATGCCTGATAAATCGTCACAGTGATATAACAAAGCATGAACCAACGTACCAGATTGGTGACCATGTGAAGGATGGACCACCATTCCTTTTGGTTTATTCACTACAATTAAGTCTTGATCTTCATAAACAATGTCTAAAGGAATATTTTCAGGTTCAATTTCGAGTTCTTTCGGTTCCGGGATTTCCCACTCGATTTGATCATCAGGCTGACACTTATAATTACTTTTGACTGTTTCACCATTCACTTTTACGAATCCATCTTTAATCCAAGATTGAACCTGACTTCTAGAGGCTTCTTCATTTAATTCAGCTAAAAGCTTATCTATGCGGACAGAACGATTTGTTTCTTCGACTAGAAAATTTTGCTTACTCATCTGAATTCACCCCTTTGTTATTCCACTCATCTATGAGAATCATAATAATTAGTAAAACCACACCCACACTTAGTGCAGCATCAGCGATATTGAATATCGGGAAATCATATCCGAAAATGATTACATCAATAAAATCTATGACCTCTTGTAGAAAAATCCGGTCTATAAAATTACCGATTGCGCCGCCAAGAACTAAGCCGAATCCCATTAACAAAAAGGGAGACTCATCTTTCATTTGATTCATGTAATAAACAATTCCTGCAATCACAATTACAGTTACGATATAGAAAAGCCACATTTGACCTTCTAGGATTCCCCAAGCTGCTCCACTATTTCTATGAGAAGTGAAAAATAAGAATCCAGGGATCAGTTCAATCTGATCATGTAAATCCATTGAATACACGATCATCCATTTCGTAGCTTGATCAAAAATTATGACGATTAGCGCTAATATGTAATATCTCACTCGGTCTACCTCCATATTTACTATCCTTTAGAATTGTACCACATATCAACCTACGAAACGACTCTTTAAGTAAGTGGATTGAAGCCAGGCATTATTAAGCCCTCTGCATATTCACAGAGGGCATTAAACATTTAACTTTTTACGACTTCTGCACAACGTTCACATAAATCTGGGTATTCTTCATCTTTTCCTACAGAATGAGATGCTACCCAACAACGCTGACACTTCTCACCTTTATGCTTTTCAATCGCTACTGATACTTGATCATAAGATTTCGCTAGATCATGTGATTGAGCTACTACAACCTCTGACACGATTAAAAACTGGTTTAAATAAGGCATTTCTTTTAGTAGGTCATACGTTTCTTCATCTTTAGGAACAATTGTGACTTTTGCTTCCAACGACTTTCCAATCACTTTATCTGCCCGGCTTTCTTCTAGTGCTTTAAGGACATTTTCACGGATATTCATGAAAGCTTCCCATTTCTCACGAATCATGCTTTCATTTGAAATTTCGCGGGCTTCTGGCATATCTGTCAGTTGAACGCTTTCAGCCTGTACTCCTGGAATGAAGTTCCACACTTCATCAGCAGTATGTGACAGAATCGGAGATAGTAACTGCGTCAAGGTGATTAAAATTTCATGATATACCGTTTGAATAGATCTCCGGCGCTTATCATCCGCTTCTTCAATGTAGAGAATATCTTTTGCGAAATCCAAGTAGAATGAACTTAAATCGATAGTGCAGAAATTATTGATCGTATGATAGATGACTGAATAATCGTATTCATCATATGCTTTACGAACTTTTCGAACCACTTCCTGCAATCGGATCAACATATATCGATCGACTTCTTCTAACTCATTCTCAAGTAACATGTTATAGGTAGGGTCATAATCATGCAGGTTCCCTAACATGAATCGGAATGTGTTTCTGATTTTGCGATAAACTTCTGCTACCTGTTTTAAAATTTCATCTGATACTCTTACATCCGCTGAATAATCGACACTAGCGACCCACAGACGTAGAATATCAGCACCTAATTGTTTCATAACTTTTGATGGGACCATTACGTTCCCTAAGGACTTACTCATTTTTCGGCCGTTTCCATCCAGAGTGAAACCATGACTGAGAATTCCTTTATATGGTGCTTTTCCTGTTACAGCAACTGACGTAGATAAAGAAGAGTTGAACCATCCTCGATATTGGTCTGAACCTTCTAAGTAAAGGTCGGCAGGACGATCCAAGTCATCACGTTCCATTAGAACTGCTTGATGAGTAGAACCAGAATCGAACCATACATCCATAATATCTGTTTCCTTGGTGAATGTGCCATTCGGGCTCGATTCATGAGTAAAGCCTTCAGGTAATAAATCTTTTGCTTCTCTCTCAAACCATACATTAGAGCCATGATCTCGGAATAGATCACTTACGTGTTGAATCGTTTCATCAGTAATAATCGGCTCACCGTTCTCCCCGTAAAAAACAGGGATAGGTACTCCCCACACACGCTGACGGGAGATACACCAATCTCCACGGTCCTTCACCATGTTGTGCATGCGAATTTCTCCCCACTCAGGGTGCCAATTCACTTCCTTAATTTCATCCAAGATCTGTTCTCTGAAATCTTTGATGGACGCAAACCACTGAGACGTTGCACGGAAAATCGTCGGTTTTTTCGTTCTCCAGTCATGTGGGTACGAGTGAATCATGAAATCCAACTTTTCTAACGCGCCTACTTCTTGTAATTTTTCAGTGATTTCCTTATTTGCTTTATCGTAAAATTGTCCTTCGAATCCAGGTGCTTCATCAGTGAATACACCTTTTCCATCAACAGGGCATAACACATCTAACCCATATTGTTGTCCAATCCAGAAGTCGTCTTCACCGTGCCCTGGAGCTGTATGAACACAACCGGTACCAGTTTCTGTAGTAACATGATCCCCAAGGATGATTAAGGAATCACGATCATAAAACGGGTGACGGGTTACAATGTATTCCAACTCTCTCCCTTTGAAAGTTTTTAAGATATTCATATCTTTCCACTCAAGGTTTTCAGCAACTTCATCCAATAGTTCTTCAGCTATAACAAACTTTGAACCATTAGCTTCGACAACTGAATAATTCAATTCGGGATGTAAAGCAACCGCCATGTTCGCTGGAATCGTCCAAGGAGTTGTCGTCCAGATGACGAATTTTTCATCCCCTTCTAAAACTCCTTTTCCATCTGTAACTTGAAAGGAAACATAAATGGAAGGAGAGCGTTTGTCTTGGTATTCTATTTCTGCTTCAGCTAATGCAGACTCTGAGGAAGGAGACCAGAATACTGGCTTCTTACCTTTATAGATATAACCGCGCTTAGCCATTTCGCCGAATACTTTGATTTGTTGTGCTTCAAATCTTCCTTCCAAAGTTATATACGGGTTCTCCCAGTCACCACGTACACCCAATTGTTTAAATTGTGTCCGTTGGCTGTCGATCTGACCCAATGCATATTCTTCGCACTTCTTACGAAATTCTGCTACGCTCATTTTCTTCCGATCGATCTTTTTCTTTTTCGTCAAAGATACTTCGATCGGTAATCCGTGAGTGTCCCATCCTGGAACATAAGGAGCATGATAGCCCGCCATAGATTTATAGCGCACAATAAAATCTTTCAAGATCTTATTCAACGCATGCCCCATGTGCAAATCACCATTAGCGTATGGAGGTCCATCGTGTAAAACGAACAAAGGTCTACCCTCAGTACGTTTTTGCACCTTTTCATAAATATTCTCTTCTTCCCATTTTTGCTGCATTTCTGGTTCTCTCTTAGGGAGATTACCTCGCATCGGGAAATCGGTTTGCGGCATCAATAAAGTATCTTTATAACTCATAATATCCTCCTTCATCTTTATCAGAGCTAAAATAAAAAAGCTTTCCTGCCCCTGAAAAGGGACGAGAAAGCTCGCGTTACCACCCTGATTGAATCACATCTTATAATGTGATTCCACTCGAAATCCTTAACGTGGATCAAACGTCCATTTCTACTACTATTTCGAATGGAAACTCCGGGGTGATCTTCCAAGAAAGTTTACTGCTAGGCTCCCACCGACTCCTAGCTCGCTTCCAGCAAATCTTTCATGTACTCTTCCCATCTTCGTCATTATCAATATCTTTTAAAAATTATATGGAATAATAAGTAAGTTCAACGTCAAGTTTTGATAAGTTCCTTAACGATGGTCTGTTGAAGAGTATTCACCAATGTGACGATCTTCTTGGTCGTCAGTTTCGATTTCAAACAAGTCTTCCCAGTCATCGTTATCAATAATATCTAACTGAGCTTCAACAAGCATCTTCAAACGTGTACGGAAAACCTTTGCTTGCTTCTTCAATTCTTCAATCTCCATCGTCACGTTACGTGACTTCGCCAAAGCGTCATTAACAATTCGATCTGCATTCTTTTCTGCTTCTTTAATGATCAGCTTGCCCTCTTTATTTGCATTATTCTTAACTTCATCAGCAGTCTCCTGGGCTACTAAAATCGAGCGGTTCAATGTTTCTTCAATATTATTGAAGTGACTGATTTTTTCTTCTAATTCGTGAACACGGTCTTCCATAGATTTCTTTTCACGGATCACTTTTTCAAAATCTTTGATGACTTGATCTAAAAATTCATTCACTTCGTCTTCGTCATAACCTCTGAATCCTCTTGAAAATTCCTTGTTATGAATATCTAATGGTGTTAGTCCCATTATTCTGCCCCCTTTTAATGTACATAGCTCCATCTAAGTTAGTCTAATTATTCGACAATCATTCACAGAATTCCTGCTAAAATCCTCTGATTTATTTCAACTTCGCAGTCTTGATACGCAGTTTATTCTTTTTGGTCTCACCTAGGATCTCTATCATCTTACTTCTTCCTAATTTCCTTACAGAAATCAAATCACTCGGTTGAATAGTAAAAGTAGGGTCACTCACTACTCTGTGGTTCACCTTCACAGCTTCTTTAGCAATTAGTTGTTGAGCATCTTGCCTTGATAATTGATAAATATGTTTCATAATTACATCAAGCCGCGCAGATGAAACAGTACCTTCTTTCTCCACCCAACGATCATCCATAGTAATCATTTGATCTTTAGAGACCTCTGTTAATACTATCGACGACTTTTTAACTTTTGTGAAATTCATTTTCAAAAATAAGGCAATGTCTTCATCTGTGATTATTTGAAATGTACCGTCATTTACTAAAATATCACCGAGTTTTTTTCGCTGAATCCCTAAAGACATCAAAGTTCCCAGTAAATCCCGGTGAGTCAAAGTGACGAATTTCGTATGGTATGTTCCTTGCAGAATCGTTATAGCGAAATCCTCATCAGTCACTTCTTCATAGAAAGGATAAAGGTAAGCCCTTTGCCTTTCAGCACCATTCATTCCCCCATGGAAACTAAGGTTAAGATCGTCATTATTACCGATCAACGAACGTAGAATATGTTGTTCCCTAGGATCCATGAAGTCAGATAGCACAGGGATAAATTGACGTTCCACTTGCTCCTTCCAATCTAGGAATTGATCGATAACAGGTTGTTCTTCTTTCCGAAAATGTTGATAAATATCCATCCGTAAGCCCCATTACATCATTTGTGCAATCATTTGAAATAAGTATGCCAAGCCGCCCAGTGCCAATTGTAGAGTGAAAATTGCTACGATTGGTGATAAGTCAATCATTCCTAAAGGCGGTATGATTTTTCTGAATGGCTCTAAATAAGGTTCACTAATTTTAGTTAAAAATTGTCCGATCGAAGTATCTCTTGAGCCCGGGAACCAGGACATCAGAATATAACCGATCAGGGCGAAAGTATAAATTGTAATAGCTGTAGATAAAATTTCATAAATAAGTTCTAGCATGTACATGACCTTCCTTATTAATTATTTATTCATTTTGATCAAATAAGTCTGAAATGTTACCAGATATATTCACATGTTCTGGAGTACATAAGAATGTTTGTTGTCCTAATTTTTGAATATTACCACTTAGTGCATAAACTGTACCACCAAGAAAGTCAACGACACGCCTACTATTTGTATGATCTAATCTTTGTAGGTTAACAACGACTGACTTACCCTTTTTAATATGATCAGCGATATCTTGAGATTCTTCATAGGTACTTGGTTCACAAAGTACCATTTTAGAATCGTTTTGTATACTTTTTAGGCTGACAACATTGTCTTTAGATTGTTTTTCTTCATATTTGTTATAGCTTTTTTTAGGTGCTTCTTCTATACTTTCATTTTCTTCTAAATCGAAGAAAGATTTAAACTTATCTTTAAATCCCATGTTTCCTCCCACCTTTATTCAGCCTCATTTCCAACTAAGCTTGTACCAATTCTTACATGAGTTGCACCTTCTTCAACCGCAATTTCAAAGTCATTGCTCATTCCCATCGACAGATATTCACAAGGTGCATGTTCCCAGTTATTGCTCTTGATTTTATCTCTTAAACCTTTCAAGCGTTTAAAATATTTTCTAATATCCTCTTCACCCGCATCAAAAGGAGCCATTGTCATTAGTCCGACAACCTGTATCTTTGGGAACTTTTCTAATGAATCGATAAATTCGCTAACGTTTTCAGGTGATAAACCGTGTTTTGAATCTTCCCCACTGGTATTTACTTGAACGAAACAACGGACGGTTTGTTCAGTCCTTTTATTGACTTCTTTCGCTAGTGATGTCCGGTCTAATGAGTGAAGATAATCCACTTGATTTATAATTTCTTTGACTTTTCTAGATTGAAGAGTACCTACAAAATGCCAATTTACCTCATTACCTATTTCTTCATATTTCTTTGAAAAACCTTCTAATCTGTTTTCTGCTAAATGTTTCACGCCTACATTTATAGCAGCTTGGGCGGTTGCAACTGAAACATATTTAGTGACAGCAATGATCTCAACTTCTGCTGGGTTTCGGTCAACACGCTGACAAGCTGCGTCGATCTTGTTAACTATGTCTTGGTAACTTTCTTCAATTGTCATCATGTCTCTCCCTCAACTTAATTATCTATGAACATAAATGCCATCATTCTACCTGTATGGCCTTGATCCCTCCGATGAGAGAAAAATAACTCTTGTTGATCAAAAGTACAATAAGATGTCGTTCGGATTTGATCCTTATCAAAACCATATTCAGTTAATATCAGTTGATTAAGTTTTCTTAAATCCAACAAGAAGTGCCCCGGACTTGTGGCTTCAAGAACTTGATTGTGAAACTTAGCCGGAATTTGCTGAACGACTTTTTCATCTACCTCGTAGTTTGTAGAAGATATGCAAGGGCCAATTATAACCTCCACATCTTCTAATGAAACTCCATGCGATAACAATTTATCAGCCATAACTGTGCCTATACCTTGGACTGTACCTTGCCAACCAGCATGAGCGAGTCCAATTAATGACGTATTTTTCACTCTAAAAAATAATGGAACACAATCAGCATAGAACATAGCTAAGAAATGGTCTTTCCGATTAGTAATCATACCATCTGCATCAATTGCTGGCTGGTCATGCCTCAGAGGTGTTTCATCATCTGAGAAATCAATTACAAGGTTACTATGTACTTGGTTCAAACATTTCCATTGGGCAAAAGACTTATGAAATGTGTTGTTGAACTTCTGCCTATTCTGGACAACTGCATCATGTTTATCATTTACATGTATGCCCAAATTCAATGAGGTATAAGGTGATTCACTGAACCCACCATCCCTTGTCGAAAACCCAGCGATTATTCCATCTCTCTCCCAGTCTTCAATTTGAAGATAATGGGTATCTTTCAACTTGAATATTTCACTCTTCATCATTTATTCTCCTAATCAATCATTATAATTATTTTATCATATATACTCACATTTTTCTTCATGATATCCCATCCTGTCACACCTTACTATAGGAGGTGCGAACTAATATTACATCCGCACCGATTTTTTCTATTTGAGACCATAGGATTCTTATCTCTTCTTCTTCTCCAAATATACCAAACCATTTCGATTTAAGAGTAACAATTAACGCTACGATAGATCCGACTTGTACGTCTATCTCCAAATCATTGATGTAACCGAGTTTCTCACCACTGTCCACATTTATGATATCTTTAATTTGAATTTCTGATAATAACATACTGTTCCCTCCTCCATTTAATTATATGAAGGTAGAAAAAAATAAAGAAGAGTGCATGTTTTCTTTTTACATACACTCTTCTCTTATTATAGAAATTTTACTTTATTCAAGAACACTTCGATTCATTTCTTTGATTGCAGTTTTTTCTAAACGAGAGACTTGTGCTTGAGATATGCCGATTTCATCAGCCACTTCCATTTGTGTTTTGCCTTCAAAAAAACGTTGGTTGATTATCAATCTTTCTCTTTCGTTCAATCGTTTGATACCTTCACGTATGGCTAGTTCATTCAGCCATGATGAATCCTTCTGCTTTTCATCTTTTAGTTGATCCATTACAAAAATCGGATCACTCCCGTCGTTATAGATCGGTTCGAAAAGCGATACTGGATCTTGAATAGCATCTAGAGCAAAAACCACATCTTCATGAGGTAATTCCATCCTCTTTGCAATTTCTAAGGTTGTAGGGTCAGTTGATGTTTCGTTAATGATCTCTTCACGAACTTGTAAAGCTTTATATGCGATATCACGTAGTGAACGGGATACTCGAATCGGATTATTATCCCTAAGATATCTTCTAATCTCACCAATAATCATAGGTACAGCATACGTGGAGAACTTAACGTTATGACCAAGGTCGAAGTTATCAATCGATTTCATCAATCCAATGCATCCAACTTGAAATAAGTCGTCAACGTTCTCTCCTCTATGATTAAATCTTTTAATCACGCTTAAGACCAATCTCAAATTACCATTTACTAATACTTCTCTTGCTTCATACTTTCCACTTTGCAGTTCTTTGAATAATTTACGCATTTCATCATTTTTTAGTACTGGTAGTTTTGAGGTATCCACACCACAAATCTCTACTTTGTGTCTCGCCATATTTACCCCTCCCGCATGGAGTTGATGTCAATCTAAGTTTCTCCAATACGAGAGTTTTTATGCGGACAAAATCATTAGGTGGATCATTTGTACTTCACTATTCAATTAAAAGTACTTATACCATCTTATTAAATTCTTTTTTCAACCGACTGATTATTTTTTTCTCTAATCGAGAAATATAAGATTGAGAAATTCCTAATTGATCGGCAACATCCTTCTGGGTCTGTTCCTGAAATCCACTCAACCCAAATCTCATCTCCATAATTTGCTTTTCTCTTCCTGATAATGTTTCAAGAGCGGATTTCAACAAATTTTTATCGACTGAAAGGTCCAAATCTTTAGTGATAATATTTTCTTCAGTTCCAAGAACATCAGATAACAATAATTCATTGCCGTCCCAGTCGACATTTAAAGGTTCATCAAACGACACTTCTGTTTTTCTTTTATTATTTCTTCTTAAGTACATAAGAATTTCATTCTCTATACATCGTGAAGCATAAGTAGCTAATTTGATATTTTTTTCAGGGTTGAATGTATTGACAGCTTTTATAAGGCCAATCGAACCAATTGAAATTAAGTCCTCAATATTAATCCCTGTGTTCTCAAATTTTTTCGCAATATAAACGACTAGACGCAAATTATGTTCTATCAAAGTAGACTTTGCAGCGACATCTCCATTAGCTACTCTTTCTAGCACATGACGCTCATCATCCTTTGATAAAGGTGGCGGTAGGGTGTCGCTCCCACCAATGTAATAAATCTCGTCCCCTTTAAATTTAAGTTTTCTCCATAATTTAATAAAAAATGAATGAATATTAAACCAAATACGTTTCATATCGTCATTCCCCCTGCACTTTTAATGACCCCATTTTTTGAATGAATAATAAAAGGATTCAATAAACAGTTATAGTCCATCTTCCTAGAAAATTCTCCAAAATGTATACCGACCCAAACACCTCTCGTAGTATAGGACTGATCGGCATGTACCGTTACTGAATCAGCTAAACAAACCGGTAATAACCCTTGTGCACCTCCCGCCTTTTTATAAGGAATATATTGAAATTTTTCACCTGAACTCTCTGGACTTAATGCAGCTAATCCCTGAACAGCTTCTTTTCCGAACCATTCTTCAGAGGTGGTTTTGTCAATTAATATAACTGGTTGTCCAGATGTCGGATGGCTTAATTGATTACCAGTGTCATAAAATCCAGTAACATCATGACACTCTTTATTGATTTTAATTTCTACCGCATACAACTGATTGTTGTTCAACTGAATAACTGAAAGGTGATGAAGTTGGTCTTTTGTTAACCATAAAATTAATGGGAAAAAAATAATGACAAACAGCCAACTGATATTACTTCCAAACTGTGCAAAACTCATGAATGGTGGAACCGAAGCCGTAGAAAAATAATATTGCAAAGCAAAAAGTCCGCCACCGATCGAAAAATTAATGATGTAAAACATTAACCATCTTGTTAGAAACAATTTTAATGAACCAAACGGAAATGCCAGTAAGATAATCATGATGGAATAGAGGATTTTAGAAATTGGATTATTTAAAAAAACTAGAAAAGGAACAAAGGATAAAGGAACGATCAAAGAGGCAAATAGACTGGCGGTACCTATTCGAGCATGTGAAAAGCTTTTTCTTGTTACCCAAGCTACCGTTAACAAAACCATCCAATCGAATACTAAATTCAATAACCAAATTAAATCTAGGTAAATGTCCAACCATCTCATCCTCTTAAATTCCTGTTATACAAAGTATAAGAAAAGAGGGTTGAATTTGTTGTCACATTTTCGAAGGTCATCCCGACTATTTTTGAAGAAGTTTGTTTAAAAAGGTCATGCATACTTACGAGGGGATTTGCATACAAAAGAAAAGCGCAAGCGAGCTTAAGAAATATAATAAGGAGATTATATTAACTTAGAAAATCCTGTTTGCGAAACTGTTTTTTACGTACAAAGACATAAAAAAACCAGATATCCGAATGGATACCTGGTTCACTATTCAAAAATTCTTATCTATCGCGATTTCTATTGCGGAGGAATGTAGGAATATCTAATGTGTCTTCTTCAAACGACTGGCGACTTGTCGTCGGACGTTCGTTTTGTTGTGGTGCTTGTGAAGATTCATTAGGTTGTGAAGTCATTGGTCTACCTTGGTTTTGAACAGTTTGATTAGATTTGCTTACTTCATCAAAACCGGTAGCAATCACTGTTACAACAATTTCCTCTGTCAGGTTCTCATTGATGACAGAACCAAAGATCACGTTTACTTCTTGGTCAGCTGCCGAAGTAACAATTTCAGCTGCTTCCTGAACTTCGTAAAGGCTAAGGTTTGCTCCACCTGAAATATTCATTAGCACACCATGTGCGCCATCAATGGATGTTTCAAGCAGCGGCGAAGAGATAGCTTTCTTTGCAGCCTCTGTTGCACGACTCTCACCAGTTGCAACACCGATTCCCATTAATGCTGAACCTTTATCGGACATAATCGTTTTCACATCAGCAAAGTCTACGTTGATTAGACCTGGTACAGCAATCAAGTCTGAAATACCTTGGACACCTTGACGTAAAACATTATCCGCTTCACGGAACGCTTCGAGCATAGGAGTATTCTTATCCACAATTTCAAGTAATCGATCATTTGGAATGACGATTAACGTATCTACACTTTCTTTCAATGAATCTACACCACTAGTTGCTTGTGTAGATCTTTTTCTGCCTTCAAATAAGAATGGTCTAGTAACAACACCTACAGTTAGCGCTCCGATGTCTCTAGCTACTTGCGCAATCACTGGGGCAGCACCAGTTCCAGTTCCACCACCCATACCAGCGGTAACAAACACCATGTCTGCACCTTGTAAGGCTTCTTCGAGTACTTCTCTACTCTCTTCAGCTGCTTTTTTACCAACCTCAGGGTTTGCACCAGCACCTAAACCTCGTGTAAGCTTCTCTCCGATTTGTAATTTAGTTTCCGCTTTGGATAAATTCAATGCTTGGGCGTCTGTATTTACCGCGATAAATTCAACACCTTGGACTCCGTGTTCAATCATACGATTGACAGCATTGCTGCCGCCACCGCCACAGCCTATAACTTTAATTGTTGCTAGTTGATCCATATTCGCTTCAAAATCCAACATGTTTTCGTTCCTCCTAATGTTCGTTATTCCTCTATAGTTTCCTCAAGTGAAGGAATCGTATTTTAATCAAAAAAGTAGTTTTGTAGTTTCTTCATGAATGGCTCTTTTTCACTACTTTTAGACTGTTCCCTCTTTGGCTTTTCATTTCGCTCTTTTCGTTCTTTTCGATCTTTATTTTTCTGTTGTGTACCAACTTCTGTGGTTGAAATACCACTTCCGAAGTCTTTACCTTGTATTTTCGCATTACGATAGGCAAATTGCAAGGTTCCTAACCCTACTGTAAAGTGAGGTTCTCTTACACCGATATGGCTAGGAATGGATAGACGAATGTTCGACTGGAACACATCTCTTGCAAGTTCGACTGAACCAGGTAAACTCATTACTCCACCAGTCAAAACATATCCACTTGCTAAGTTTGGATATCCCATTCTTCTAAATTCTTGTAAAGCAAAATAGAATATTTCGCCTAGTCTAGCTTCAATGATTTCAGCTAATTGGACTTGGTTGAAAGTTTGTTCCTCGTCACTTCCAATAGTTTTGACTGTAAAAGTACTGTCCTCTAATGCTGTTTTCAAGAATGCATGACCGAAGTCCTTTTTAATTTGCTCAGCGTCCTCAGTTGTAGTGCGTAAACCAATCGATAAATCCTTCGTGATATTATCTCCGCCAACTGGAAGAACAGTTGTGTCCACTAAATGTCCTTCAGAAAAAACAGAAACAGTCGTACTTCCTGCACCTATGTTTATAAGACCGACACCTAAGCTTTTTTCATCTTTTGAAAGTGCAACTTCTCCAGCTGCTAATGGTTGAAGACAGATATCCTGTACTTCAATACCTGCTCTCTCTACACATTTCAATATGTTATGTAGATTCGTACGGCCACAAGTGATCATCGTACCTTGCATTTCTAACCGAACACCGATCATTCCACGTGGATCAGATATTTCATCTTGTCCATCGACGATAAACTGTTTTGGAAATACATCTACTATCTCTCGTTCAGGAGGAATAGACATTACCTGAGAAGCTTCAATCACTCTTGTGATATCTTCGTTGTCAATTTCACGGTTATCGCTTGATACAGCCACAACCCCATGACAGGATTGCAGTTGAATATGGCTCCCATTAATACTAACGATAGCTCTTTTGATTTCCATATCAACCATACGTTCCGCTTGGTCGACAGCATTTTGAATTGAGTGGACTGTTTGATCGATATCAACTATCGCACCTTTTTTCATACCTTTAGACTCAGCAGTGCCCACTCCAATTACATTAATTGTGTCATTAGAAACTTCACCTATAATCACTTTGACTTTCGAAGTTCCAATATCTAGACTTACTAAAATTTCACTACGATTCATTACCGCACCTCCGATAAAGGCTTATCAATTACTATGAGTTAATTTTATCACTATTTCTGCATAAGAATGAAGGCGAATTTTCCTTCTATCTAATCCATTACATACGTATGTTTGATAACCAAAGTTTTCTATACAATATTACTTTCAATTTCAACTTGACTAATCCCTGCAAAAAAACTACTAAATTTCAGATTCTCCAAGCTGTTTCAGGTTCAAACTTTAAATCAATTCAGGCTGTTCCATATAAAAGATTTAATATAAACAGCCTTATAAATATCTTTACGTAGAAAGAAGTTATTCTTCGTCCTCTTCTACTGATAAATCTACAGATTCCTCTTCACTTTCATCAGCATATGGCTGAAAGTAGGCACCTACATCAATATAAATAATCCCTTCACCTGTAGAATTCAATTGTGAAGAAATTGATGGATACAAAGGAACTTTCTCGGAAAAGTTCTTAATTGATGCGATTACTTCTTGTCCATCTGACATATACATTTTAATACGACTTGAATCAACATCGTCAGGGTACCAGTATATTTCTGATATTAGTTGCGTTACTGAATCACTTACCTGAGACAGTTGTTCTGTCAATTCAATCAGGTACTCTTCATCTTCAAAGTCTCTTAATAAAGGAGCATCACTTCTTGGATCCTTCAAAGTTACATCATTCAATCGTTCGCCGTTCTCTAAAACCGGAACATAAGAGTCATCGACTTTCACATATGCAACTCTGTTGAATTCCTGAACAGATAGGACGACCTCATTATACCAATTTTTATTCACTGATACTTGGCTGACTTCAGGATGTTGCTCGATATTCTTGATAATTTCTTCATCATTTATTTCCCAGAAATTTTTATCGGTTGATAACCCACTTAAATACTTGATTTCTTCTGAATCTACCACTTGATTATCCTCAACCTTGATTGATTTTACATGGCTCAGAGGAGATTGCAAATAAATAATTACTAGAACAAGCAGTAAAATCACAGTTAAATAGATGACAAATCTTCGGTTCGCTTTTCTTTTTCGAGCTTTCTTGAGCTGCGGGATGCGATCTTCAATCGATAAAACTTTTTTATCAGCCATTTGACATGTTTCTCCTTACAGCTATCTAAAGAATTACTATTTAAACATTATATCATAAATATTCTGGCAAATAATCAGTAATTCTACTTAAATTAAAGGATTTCGACCTCTGTCTCCATTTCAATATCATATTTCTCTTTAATCGTCTTTTGAATATATTTGATCAGATTCATGACATCCTCATAACTGCCTTCCCCTTCGTTGACAATAAAGTTACCATGAAGGTCGGAAATTTTAGCTCCACCGATCTGATAACCTTTTAACCCAAGTTCTTCTACCAGTTTACCTGCATGGTTTGGCAAAGGATTTCTGAAAATACTACCGGCACAAGGGTAATCCCAAGGTTGGGTCTCCCGACGGTAGTCTTTATGTTTCTTCATTTCCTCAATGATCGTATCTTTATCCCCTTCTTCCAACTGGAAGACTGCTTCGATACAATACCCTTTTTTATCCTCTTGAAGTACTGACGTGCGATAGCTGTACTGCATCTCTTCATTAGTAAGCCATTCACTTTCACCATTTTCATACAAGATATGTGCTTTGACTAATATCTTGGAAACGTCTGAACCGTGTGCGCCAGCATTCATATATACTGCACCACCGACACTACCCGGGATCCCTCCTGCAAATTCAAGTCCACGCAAACCTTTTCGACTAATGATAGTAGCTAGTTTCACCAGTGGATAACCACCACCAACAGTAATTTGAGTACCGTCAATTTCTAAGTGATCCAGACCTTTTGCGAATTGAATAACAGCACCACGAATACCGTCATCAGGAATCAATAGGTTTGAACCTCTTCCGATAACACGAACTGGAATATCACTTTCTTTAAGTATATTTAATGAATCTATTAGCCCATCTATCGAAGAGGGTTGTATGAATAAATCAGCTGGTCCACCGATTTTAATCGTTGTATGTTTACTTAATGGTTCATCAACTGCCACTTTTCCTACTTGTTTATCTTCTAATTTTTTGACTAATGATTGCACTTTTAACCATTCCTTTTAAATATTGTTTTGTTTTATTATCGCATATTATCTTAGGTGAGCATACCTACTTATGTTCAATAAAATGCCTAATGAAAATAATGTCAAGGTAAGTGAAGAACCACCATAACTTAATAGAGGTAATGTTATACCAGTAACTGGAATCAAACCAATGACCACACTAATGTTGATCATGACCTGGATCATAAATACAGATGTTATTCCAGTAGCCAATAAAGTTGCAGGTAATTCTTGTGCATGTATGGCTATAATAAATCCCCTCCAAATAATGATTAGAAATAGGGACAGTATAAAGGTTCCACCAATTAACCCTAACTCCTCGGCAATAATTGCATAAATGAAATCTGTTTGGGGCTCAGGTAAATAAAAATACTTCTGCATACTATTACCGAAACCAAGACCCATTAAACCTCCTGGGCCAATCGCATATAAAGATTGGATAATCTGAAACCCATCTCCAAGTGGATCTTCCCATGGATTTAAAAAGGCTGTGATTCTATTGATCCTGTATGGGGCTGAGATAATCAACCCAGCAAAACCTGCTAGCCCTAATATACCCAATCCTAAAAAGTGGTTAACCTTACCTCCTGCAACAAATAGCATGATTAACCCTGTTAAGACAAAGACTACTCCTGTGCCTAAGTCTGGCTGCAGCATCATAAGGCCGAAAGGGAAAAGGATTAAAAGTAAGAATGGCAAGAAACCGGTTAAGAAACTACCCAAAGTCTTTTGATTCTTCGGCAACAAGTAAGCTAATAAAAGAATCATTCCTAGTTTCATAAACTCACTAGGTTGTATGCTGAACGCTCCAACTCCAATCCAACTTTTAGCTCCTCCACGCACCATCCCTATTCCCGGGATAAACAATGCTATAAGAAGGACCACACAAAGGATGTAAATCCACCATGAACGCTCGATCATTCGATAATAAGGTACCTTAAGAACTCCCCAGATCAAAACAAGGCCTACAATCGCGAACAAAGCTTGTCTTTTTAAATAAAAAAAAGAATCACCGAGTTTGTAATCAGCCCAAATCGAAGAAGCACTATAAACCATCACAACTCCAATTACCAATAAAATTAAAATAGCCGTCAGCAAAATTACATCTATTGACATCTTATCATTTTTAGACAAAAAAACACCCCTAGCTTCAGATGAAGTTGGGGCTAATTTGAGTACGAGCCCCTATTAAAGCTTATGCACAGCATCAATAAACATGTCTCCACGTTCTTCGAATGAAGAAAATTGATCCCAACTAGCGCAAGCTGGTGAGAGTAAAATTACATCTCCCTCTTCGCTTCGCTTATAAGCTTCAATAGTTGCTTGTTCTAGGTCATTCACTTTTGTAATTGAATTAAAATTACTTTGTTGTGCTGCCTCTAACATTCTTGGAGCAGACTCTCCATAAACGATACAGTGTTTCACATTCCCGAATGAAGTGAACCACTCTTTGAAGTTTGTTCCGCGGTCCAAACCTCCCGCTATCACAACCAGAGGATTATTAAATGAATTGATAGCATTCATCGAGGCTAACACATTCGTCGCTTTTGAATCATTATAAAACAATCTTCCATTTTTAGTAGTAACGAACTGCAGGCGATGTTTCACTCCAGCAAATTTTTTTAATACTTCACGGATGATTTCAGCTGGAATATTGAACTGCTTAGCCACAGCAACTGCTGCCAAAATATTTTCTAGATTGTGTTTTCCTGGCAATGTAATCTCAGATCTTGTAGCAATTTTCTCTTCGTTGAAGTAAATATCTTCACCTTGGACAGATACCCCTACATCAAGAAAGTGATTTACACTAAATGGTAGTTTTCTCGAATCTTGATTTTTCAAGTGGTCAGTGAATAAAGGTTCTTCCTGGTTAAATATAATCAAATCATCTGACTGCATGTTCTTAACCAGCTTCAACTTTGAACTCACGTAATCTTCCATCGTGCGATGATAGTCCAAGTGAGCCTCAGTAATATTTAACAATACAGCAATCGAAGGTCTGAAATTCTCACTGGCTTTTAATTGAAATGAAGACAACTCCATAACGACTGGCTGATTCTCTTCCTGATGACGAGCCACCTGGGATGCAACTTCACCAATGTTTCCTGCAATTAACGGATTTAAACCACCAGCCTCCAAAAGCTCATAAATTAAAGTAGTTGTAGTTGTTTTACCGTTAGATCCGGTTATGCCAATAATCGGCCCATCAATCAAGTAAAATGACAGTTCCACCTCGGTAATTATAGGAAGATCTCTTTTAGTAGCTTCTTCAATAATCACGTTGTCGTAAGGAATACCTGGATTTTTCACTACCAAATCTATTTCATCCAAAATGGATAAGGGATGTTCACCTGTCACTACATTGATGCCCTTAGCACTTAATTGTTGAGCTACCGCATTTTCTTTCAATGGTAGTCTATCATTTACAACCAAGTCGACTCCGCTATCATATAATAATTCAGCAGCAGCTTGTCCACTTTTTGCAAGACCCAACACTAAGACACGTTTATATGGAAAATTCTTTAAATTCTTCACTACATCCACACCTCTAAATAAATACCGAATGCTGCACATAAAATCCCGACTAACCAGAAAGTGACTACGACTCTCCATTCTGACCAACCGACCAATTCATAATGGTGATGTAAAGGACTCATCTTGAAAATACGTTTTCCGCGTGTTTTAAAGGATATTACTTGAATAATGACAGAGAGAGTTTCAATTACGAAAACCCCTCCAATAATTACTAATAAAATTTCAACTTTCATCAGAATGGCAACCATGGCAATCGAAGCACCAATGGCTAACGAACCGGTATCGCCCATAAATACTTTTGCAGGATGACTGTTGAAGACTAAGAACCCTAACAATGCACCCACTACTGCTAATGTAAATATGGTCAGATTGTTTGGTGCTGACAATGAAATTCCGATAATTGCAAAGGCTCCGAACGCGATGGAGGCTGTACCTGCAACTAATCCATCGAGACCGTCCGTTAAGTTTACCGCGTTAGAGGCTCCGACAAGCATCAATAATAAAAAGATACTGTAGAACCAACCGAACTCAATAGACCAGTCAGTAGCAGGAATGTCTACAGCTGTATCAAAGCCCTGATTATATAAAATGATTGATACTACAATTGCAATGAACACTTGACATAACATTTTTTGCTTTGAAGTTAAACCAAGATTTCGTTTCTTATAAATTTTAATAAAATCATCTAAAAATCCAATAAGACCATAACCAACTAACACGAATAACAGGATGAAAGTTTCACTTGTGAAGTTTGCGAAACCATCTTTTCCAAGCATGATCAGTGTTCCAATCACGATGGAGAAAATAATAATCACCCCTCCCATGGTAGGGGTTCCTGATTTCGCTTGGTGTGACTCGGGTCCTTCTTCCCTAATACTCTGTCCGAATTTCAATCTTTTCAGGAAAGGAATTAAAACAGGAGCAAGTAAAACTGTTACTAAAAAAGAAATTCCTATAGTGAGTAAAATCGTTATCTGTGACAATGTTTCCCTTCCTTTCTATCTTCTACGTTTTTAATATTTCCTCAATTATTTCTTCAAAACGTAACCCTCTTGATGCCTTAAAAAGAATGATCGAATCTTCCGTCATATTTTCTTTAATCGCACCGATGAGTTCTTCTCTTGAAGTAAAATGTTCATTTAACCCTATGAAATTCTCTGACAAAGCATTCTGGATATGCTGGCTTTCATTACCAAATGTATACAATATGTCTACAGAATTATCTATGAATGCTCCGACTTTTTCATGTTCCTGTTGTGAAAAAGAACCTAATTCAAGCACATCCCCTAAAACAATGATCTTTTTCTTGAATGGCATTTCTTTCACTACATCAATAGAAGCGATCATGGATGTTGCTGAAGCGTTATATGCGTCATTAATGACTGTTGCTCCAGATGTTGTTTCAAGCTTTTCAAACCTCATTGAAGGTAAATTCAATTGTTTCATTGCAGATTGAACACTAGGTCCGCTGATTCCTAAATACTTACTTGTAGCAAAAGCGAAGGCAAAGTTTTTCGCTTGGTGCCTTCCCAGTAATGGGATACTGAATGATTCATCGTTTAAATGGAAGGAAGTATCAGCCACTCCTTGCTTGAAATTACTGATAACAAAATCATTATTTTCATCGAAACCACATGTTAATGTTCGGACATTTTCAGGGTGATTTTTTAACAAACTCTCATCACCATCGATAATGAAAATACCATCATCTTTCAATCCTGCAAGAATTTCAGATTTAGCTTTTGCGATTCCAGCGCGACTTCCTAAGTGTTCAATATGTGATTCACCAATATTAGTAATGATTGCTACATCTGGTTTTGAAATCTTTGATAAGGTTTCTATCTCTCCGAACTGGCTCATTCCCATTTCTAATACTAAAACTTCTGTGTCAGGTTCCATACTCAATATAGATCTCGGAAGACCAATGTGGTTATTTAAATTTCCACTTGTTTTTGTGACCTTATATTTTTCACTCATGCACGCTGCTACTAACTCTTTGGTCGTTGTTTTACCGTTAGATCCAGTTATCCCAATGACAATAGGATCCTTTTGTTCGCGGTAATAAGTTGCAACATCTTGAAGAGCTTCAATCGTATCTTCAACAAAAAAGATGGGAAAATCTGTAGGAATTCCGCGGTGAAGTTCATTCTTACTCCATAGAGCAGCTACCGCTCCATTGTCAATTGCCTCTAGAATATAATCATGTGCATCAAAATTCTCACCAATTATAGGTACAAATAAACCGTGTGAAGCCTCATGCCTACTATCGGTGAAAACTTCATAAATCGAAATGTCATCCTTCGCTTTTCCTTTATGTTCTGGAAAGAGATTTAGTAAGTCTAAAGTCGATAATTTCTTCATCTATGACTGCTCCTTCAAAAATCTTTCAATCGCTTCTTTAGCAACTTCTCGATCATCAAAATGTACTCGTTCACCCTTGACCTCTTGATAAGTCTCATGCCCCTTACCTGCAATCAAGACTATATCTCCTTCGGATGCTGTTTGGATCGCTTGCTGTATAGCTCTTTCTCGTTCAATGATTACGTGAAAATCATGACCTGTAATATGGCCAGTCATGTCTTTCAGGATTTGCTTAGGGTCTTCGTTTCTAGGATTATCTGATGTAAAATAAACGAAATTACTGTACTTCATTGCTACATCAGCCATCTTCGGACGCTTAGTACGATCGCGGTCTCCACCACAACCTACCACTGTGTATACCCTTTTCTTTTTCAACTCTACAATCGATTGAAGAACATTTTCCAATGAATCTGGAGTGTGAGCATAATCAACAATAACTGTGAAAGGTTGCCCAATATTCACAGCTTCAAATCTTCCTGGTACACCATTCGTTTCTTCTAAAGCCTTTTTTACCGTTTCAACCGGAATGTTGTATGAATAAGCTAGGGCTATTGCTCCCAACATGTTATACACATTGAACTTACCCGGTAACCTTGCCTCTATAGGGACAATTTCTTCCCCTAATATTAAATCGAATTTTGATTGGTTGGAATCCAGACGAATATTATCTGCTCGAATAAATGCTTCTTTACCTAAACCATAGGTAACAACTTCTTGAGATGTAGCCCTTGACATTACATCCGCGTAAGGATCGTCAACATTTATTACCGCTGTCTTTCTTTTAGGTTGAAACTCATTACCTAATTGAGAGAACAATAATGACTTGGCATACGCATAATCATTCATATTTAAGTGATAATCCAAATGATCTTGAGTTAAATTTGTGAATATAGCTGAATTGAAGTCAATCCCGTAAACGCGTCCCATACTCAACGCATGAGAGGATACTTCCATAATGACTGTATGTACTCCAGCTTCTAACATTTGGTGAAAATGTTTATGCAAGAACAATGAATCTGGAGTAGTATTTCTGACTGGGTATTGGTGATCTCCAATTTTCATATGAATTGTACCGACAATGGCTGTTTTATGACCATACTTACGAAAGATCTCATCGATTAAGTAAGTCATTGTAGTTTTACCGTTCGTACCAGTTATTCCAACCACATTCATATGTTGACTTGGCATTCCATAAAAATAATCGGCAAGAATAGCAAGAGATTTAATAGTACTAGGCACTACTATTACAGGCACACTACAGTCCAATGGCTTCTCAGACAAAATTGCTGCGGCACCATCTTCTATGGCATTGTCTACGAACTCATGGCCATCTACAGTCATCCCTTGTAAGCACACAAAAAGGGATCCCACAGAAACTTCTCTAGAATCCATTTCAATACTACTGATTTCAATCCCCTTCAGATCGGAATTGGTTTTATAAATTTTAAGTTGATCAATCAATTGATCTAATAACATTCAATCTCCTACCTTTAATCATCGATAAACGTTCATGCTTTATTATATCAGAAAACCTGTTGCATCACGAAAGGCTCTTTTAAATTATATTATGGCTTTTGAAAATTGAACACATTTAAATAAAGAGGTGCAAAAATGTCGTAATGACTTCGTTACTTAGATGTTCAGTAGCGGCATTCTTAACAGAAACAGCTACTGAACTTAAGAATACCCTGAATCATTGTTATGAAAACCGACATTATTCCTTTTTTGGAATTCAAACAGTAAACTCTTATTCTGTGTCGTCCAAATAAACCCTTATGGTCGAACCTGATTCTACTCTCTTACCACTAGCAGGAGATTGAGCGATTACTGTATCTCCTTCACCTTGAACATCAATAGATAAGTCCAGCAAGTATTGCTGTAGTTCATTAACTGACTCTCCAGTTAAGTCAGGTACAGTAACGAGTGGTTGATCAGGCCAAGTATATTCTTTTTCTAATCCACCTTCTCTCGGAGGAACGCCTTTCTTTCTTAAAATATCCCCAATTAATTGCCCACCTATAGGTGTAGCGACTACTCCACCAAACTGAATCGTATTTTTCGGATTATCGATAGCTATATAGACAAGTATTTCTGGGTCATCTGCAGGTGCGAAACCAATGAAGGAAACAATATGATTGTTTTCTAAGTAGCGTCCATTTGGACCGACCTTCTGAGCAGTACCTGTCTTCCCGCCTACACGGTAGCCATCAACGTAAGCTCCTCTACCCGTCCCCTTTGCTACGACATTTTCCAAAGCTCGGCGTACTTCAGCGGATGTCTCATTGGAAATGATTTGTTTTTTCAAATTTGAATCATTTTCTTTAATCGTTTCATCGGATACAGGGTCAATCAAGCGTTTTACTACATGAGGTTCATACAGATACCCACCGTTTATAGCTGCTGCGACTGCTGCCACTTGCTGAATGGGTGTTACTGATACCCCTTGACCAAAAGCGGTTGTTGCTAGCTCTACTGGTCCAATTTGTTCTTCGGAAAACAAAATACCTGAACTCTCACCTTGTAAGTCAATACCCGTTTTTTCACCAAATCCAAACTGCCTGATATAAGTAAATAATTTTTCTTCTCCCAGCTTCTGTCCCAAATTCACAAATCCCGGGTTGCACGAATGTTCGACTACTTCTAAATAAGTTTGGCTGCCATGTCCACCTTTATGCCAGCAACGAAGTCTTGCTCCACCTACACGAACGTACCCCTGGTCGTAATAAGTGTCCTTGTCTAAGTCCACAAGGTTTTCCTCTAATGCAGCTGCAAGAGTTATAATTTTGAATGTTGAACCAGGTTCATAGGTGCTGAATACTGGCAAATTTCTATTATAAACCTCTGGTTCTACTGATTGATAATCCGAGGGACTGAACGTCGGTCTGCTTGACATCGCGAGAATCTCCCCGTTATCTGGATCCATTACAATTGCTACTGCCCCATCTGGATCATATTTTGATTCTGCTATTTCTAGTTCCCTCTCAACCAGTGCTTGTATTTCTGCATCAATGGTTAGAGATACATGTTTCCCATCTTCAGGGGGTGAATATCGGTTAGATCGATCTTCTAATCTACGTCCTTTTGCATCAGAGAAAAAGGACAAGCTACCTCGGTCTCCACTTAACTCTTCATCATAACTAGCCTCAATACCCATCAAACCTTGGTTATCAATCCCTGTAAAACCAAGGACATGAGCTAAGTGTTCCTCATAAGGATAGAACCTCTCTGAATCCTCCGCTAAATATAGACCTGAAATATTCAATGCTCTTATTTCATCAGCCTGTTCTTTTGATAATTTACGACCTTCTGGGTGTACTCGTTCAACTGATACATTTTTTGTTAAATACTCTAAAGCCTTGTCCTTACTTATTGGTAGAATATCTTCCAATTGAGCAGCCACGTTCTCCGGATTCTCAATTTGTCTAGGCACCACAAATAGACTAGGTGTTACAACATTGTCCACCAAAACTTCACCGTTTCGATCTAGTATCTTTCCTCTTTCTGGTTCAAAAAATATGTCTCTACTCCATAAGTCTTCTGCTCGTTCCATAATGTCTTTTCCTTCGATCAGTTGGACATAGGCGAGTCTCCCACTCATAATCAAAAAATAAACCGTAATCAACAAAAAAACAGTGACTAATCTTCTTTTCACAGTTAGGTTAGATACACGTCTCAAAACAGATCTTCCTTTCGAGTATGCTTGTATCTAAACTATGAAATTCCTTAGAAGATTAGACCACTGCTTCGTGATCCTGCTATTTATTCTTGTTCAGTCTCGACCTCTGAGTTTTCACCCGATTCTTCTTGATCAGAAGTCTGTCCGCTGTTTTCTTGCGTCGAATCCTCACTATCCTCATCATTTTCTTGATTAGAATCTTGGTTTGATAGCTCGACTACTAGACGACCACCTTCTTTAATCTGGCCGTTAGGTGCAATATTCTGTTCAGTTACAAAACCCGTTCCAACAAAGTCAACGTCCACACTCATTACTTCACCAAGTCTGAGAACATCTCTTAGGGTCCACCCTTCAAGATCAGGAACGGTATTTTTTCCTTCAGTCTTTATGATTACTTTCTGATTAGGAAGTATTTCACTTCCTTCACTTGGAGAGACGCTTTTTATTGTGTCACCATTACCAATTACAACAACATTGACACCCTCGTCACTTAATTTCTTTTCTACATCTTTAACATTCTTTCCGGCCACATCCTCAATCAAGATCGGTTCTGCGAAATTAGTTTGCTCCCGGTCGGGTTCAACTTCTAAGTAATGTAAGCTATTTTCCATAACTGTTCGGTAAATATATGAAACTGGATCCCCACCTTCGGAATAGTGGTTAACCTCAGGCTGTTTGACCGCAATATACATCATCAACTCAGGTTCCTCTTTAGGTGCCATTCCTAGAAATGAGAAAATGTAGTTTTCTGCTCCATTCATATACCCAGCAGAATCAGGGTCTGGAATTTGCGCTGTACCGGTTTTACCAAAGGTCGTAAAATTTTCTAGTCTAAAACGTTTTCCGGTACCATCTTCTTCAGTAACAACATCCTCCATGAGTTTTTTTACATGATTGGCTGTCTCAGCACTGATCGGTTGACCGACCGTTTCAGAAGTGTTTTCTTGAAGCACTTTTCCTGAAGCAGAATCGATGACACTCGATATCATGTAAGGTTTTTTCATCTCACCTTCGTTGGCAAACATAGTTGCAGCTTTCATCAATTGTATTGGTGTAAAAGTTGATCCTTGTCCGAATGAAGTGGAGAGTTGATCACTTGGATATCTATACGATATCTCTCCTAGCTGTTCACCCGTGAGATCAATCCCAGTTTTACGGTCAAGATTGAATTCTTTTAAATATTCTAGATACTTATCTGGGCCAAGTTTTTCCCATAGTAGTTTAACCATCGCCACATTGGAGGATCTTCTGAAACCTTCATCGTAAGTGATGGTCCCCCAACCTCGATTGTTATAGTCGTTCACATAACGAAAGTTTTCATTGATTCTATAACGACCAGATTCATAAGTTTCATCACCATTATAAACGCCCTCTTCAATAGCCGCGGCCATTGTGAACATTTTTAATGTGGAGCCTGGTTCGAATGGATAAGCAATAACGTCATTATACCAATTCTCAATATTCTCCCTAGTATTGGGATTAAATGAAGGGCGGTTACTCATCGCTAAAATTTCACCGGTTTTTGGGTCCATAACTGCTGCCATGATTCTTGAGGGATTATATTCATTTTGAACAGTGGTCATGGCATCTTCTAGGAAAGTTTGAATTTTTTGGTCTAATGTTAAATAAACATCATCTCCATGATCTGGAGGTTTGACAGTTTCTTCTGCATTCCTTAACTTGTAACCGTATTTATCTCGTTGGTACTGCACATTGCCTGGAATTCCTTGCAAACTATCATCAAACTCTTCTTCTACACCGTAAGCTCCGACTGGATCCCCCTCGTCATTTAAATCAGTGAACCCGATAACGTGAGAAGCGAAAGAGCCGTTTGGATAATAGCGTTCCATCGACCTTTCGAAGTTGAGTCCTGTTAAGTCTAAACTTTCAATCTTTTGCATTTCATCTTCTGACAAATGTGTAGATTCTCTACCGAACTCCACTTGGAAACGATCGTTCTCAGCACCATTGGTTAAAATATCATAAATCTCTTCCTCAGTTTTGTTAATGTGTGGAGCTAGCTTTTTAGCTGTTTTCTCGAAATTTTCGACATGTAGCGTCGTTGGAGAGTTTTTAGAAAAATCCTCATCTAAGACAGCATACAAACGATAAGTCGGCTTGTTATCTGCCAAGACCATTCCAGTTCTATCGACAATCTTTCCACGCTCTGCTGATAAATTATGGTCCATATCACGAAATTTATCCGCATAATCAACTAAATCGACCGAATGTACTTCACCAGTTACCTGGATGTACATAAATCGGCCGACTATTAGTAAGAATAATGCGGAGAATAGCGTAACAACAAATATTAATACGATACTATTCTGATTCAACTTTCGCATAATATTTCACTGCCTTAAGGAGTATTATTTGCTTGTTTTACATCTGCATTTCTGATGTTCAAACCATTTTCTTCTGCAATCGTCAAGATTCTATTAGGATTACTAAGCTCTTTCACTTCTGCCTCAAGAGAAGTGTTTTGGGCTTGGTAATGCTGAATATCACCCTCTACTTTCTGCATGTCGCGGTTCAAGGAGTCAATCGATGATGAAAATGTAACCATCATAATTGCGATGATTGCCAGTGTTAGAATCCCTGTAGTATATAATACCTTTTCTCCCTTTGAAATCCAAGGCTTTTTAACGGTCTGCCTCTCTTTTTGTACATCTCTTTCTACTCTTCTTTGGGGTGCTACTTGCTGTCTTCTAACTTGTTCTATGGCCATCTTTATTTACTCCTTTCTGTAAGTGAGAATTCTTCATTCCACTCTTTCACTTTTTCAACTATTCGAAGTTTAGCTGATCGAGATCTTCTATTCTCATCTAATTCTGAATCACCTGCTATAATCGGCTTCCGCGTCACCATTTTAAACGGAGGTTGCGACTGTTCAGGTATAATCGGAATGTCCTTTGGTAGTGGAGGATTTGAACTCCACTTTTTCATTGCTTGTTTACAAATCCTATCTTCTAGCGAATGAAAAGTGATGACAGCTATTCGTCCACCTACAGAAACTTTTTCAGCCGCTTGATGCAATGCATCTTCAAAAACATTAAGTTCATCATTGACGGCAATTCGTATAGCTTGGAAAATCCGTTTAGCAGGATGTCCACCTTTTCTCCTTGCAAATGCTGGAATAGCATCTTTGATGACATCAACTAATTCTAAAGTCGTCTCGATAGGCTGTTGTTCTCTTTGTTTTTCAATTCCTCTAGCGATCTGCTTAGAGAATTTTTCTTCACCGTATTGAAAGAAAATTCTAACCAGCTTTTCATACGGCCAATCATTCACTACATCGTAGGCTCTGATAGAATCATTTTGATTCATCCTCATATCTAGAGGAGCATCTTGGTGGAAACTGAATCCTCTTTCAGCTTCGTCCAACTGAGGTGAAGATACCCCTAAATCAAAGAGGATCCCGTCAACTTGTTCAACACCCAAACCATCTAAACTGTCTTTTAATTCGACAAAATTCTCATGAACAAAGGTTACCTGGTCTGCATAATCTTCAAGAATTTGTTTTGCGTAGTTCAAAGCTTTCAGGTCTTGATCAAAAGCAATCAACTTCCCCATACTGTCTAGTTGTTCGAGAATTTTACTAGCATGCCCAGCTCCTCCAAGCGTACAGTCAACATATGTACCGTTGGGGTTAATGTTCAATCCATTAATTACTTCTTTATTTAGGACACTATAATGTTCAAACATTGGGCACCATTCCTTATTTAATAGACATTCAGTAAGTTCGGTTTATCTTCTCCTAGATGTCGAAATCCATCATATTTTCTGCAATCTCTGTAAAAGATTCTTCAGATTCTTTCACGTATTCTTCCCATTTGTCTTTAGCCCATATTTCAATTCGGTTCGATACTCCAATCACTACACACTCTTTTTCTAAATCAGCATAAGAGCGAAGTGGCGATGGGACGTTGGCACGGCCTTGTTTATCAATTTCGCAATCAACCGCCCCTGAAAAGAAGAACCGGGTAAAAGCTCGGGCATCTTTTTTTGTCAGTGGTAATTTCTTTAGTTTTTCTTCAAGGTTTTTCCATTCATCAAGTGGGTATGCAAAAAGGCATTTATCCAGTCCACGAGTAATCACGAAAGACTGGCCAAGATCTTCTCTGAACTTGGCAGGAACGATCACACGTCCCTTAGTATCTATATTGTGTTGGTATTCCCCCATAAACATAGACTTCGCCCCACTTTTCAATCAGTTTACCACATCCCTCCACTTTCCACCACCTATTTTTCGAAAAAAGTTCATCAAACCATAAAAAAACATGTCTAGTTTTCGACTAGACATGCTATAAACACTGATAATATAAGGTTTTTCGACATTTTATTATTTTGGTGGTAGTTGGTGGGGGATCATCCCTATAAATGAATAATCAGGTGATCTTGCTCCCACCTAGGTGGTATTTCTAATAATTTCTTGGGTAAGTCTGTCCCATATTGGTTCATAAAGTGAATCAAATTCCACGTTCTTTCTTGAAGACCACGATCAGGATAGTAATACACATTCAGCTCATCAAATTTCTCAATGACATTTTTATGCTGAAGCTTTATGTGTCTTTCCATCCGTTGTTCCAAATAGTCTAATTCTCGAATGATTTTATTCTCATTCGTTTTAGATAGTTCACCCATATCAGGGGAAAGTTCATTTGCAACATCTTGAAGTGGCTGGTGAATCCGTGTTAATTCAGCTTTCATTTCTTGAAACATCTCATCTAGAGGAACTGAAGACTGGGAACGTAGCCAACTCATCTTCTGACTTGAGGTACCTTCTGAGACAATGTCTTCAGCCCTCATACCCAAATCACTCATCCAACCCTGGTGTTTAGGTAGAGTAAGGGTTATAGATAGACGAGGTGTAACAATAGGCATTTTTAAATCCATACATCGGAATGCATCCTTCAATGCTGCCCAATAGCCAATTTCTCCTGGGCCACCAACAAATGAAAGTACCGGGAACACCATCTCTTGCATAATCGGGCGAGTTACGACGTTATTACTAAAGCGTTGTGGGTGGTTCTTGATTTCTTCGATCAGTTCTTCTTTAGTAAAAGAAACTCCTTCGTCCTTTGAAACGAATCCATTCTTAGTAACACTTAGTAATAACCTCTCGCCTTCATAATGATAGAAGAGATGCGCATCCTCCTTCGAGACGTCAAGATCAATGTGATAATCGTTAGTAACTAATTGATTTTTTCGTTCAACAACAAACGATGCAAGTTCCTCCTGTAATTCTACCATTTTGATGAAGTATTCTATTTCCAACTGACGTATCGTCTCATCGTTTGAGTCAACTAACACTAACCCTTCCTCTTCAAATAAATCACTGATTAAAATGGCGAAGAAATCGACGTATGTCTCGCTTCTTTCAGCTACCGCCATGATATTTTCATATAATTTTTTAG
Source organism: Halalkalibacillus sediminis (assembly GCF_002844535.1). Lineage (NCBI taxonomy): Bacteria > Bacillati > Bacillota > Bacilli > Caryophanales > Bacillaceae > Halalkalibacillus > Halalkalibacillus sediminis. The sequence continues at coordinate 350,858 of NZ_PJNH01000001.1, read as the reverse complement.
AATGGGCAGTTTCCTGTAAACTCTTAAAGTATTCATCTACCCAAGTGGCAATTTCTTTTTGATCAAGTTGTCGATCAGATACAGGATATTTACTGTCTTCCCGGTCAACCACCTTATGTTTTTTCAAAGATAGATTTTGATATTTCATTACATGATTGATTTCCTCAAAATCATGATCCTCTCCAGCTATCCAAAAGACAGGGATCACAGGGGTTTGAAGATGCTCTTCTTGTTCTTTTGCTTGCAGAATAATACTAATGATCTTATGAATCGTATAAATAGGGCCACTTAATAAACCTGCCTGTTGACCACCTATCACGACTGTTGAAGTTGGATCTTTCAAACGATTGATTTGATTTTCGACAGACTTATGTAAGCCCCACTTACGGTTTTGTTCCAACAGAACACTTACTAATTCTTCTCTTTTATAGTGACGGTTGGATATGAATTCCAAACGCTTTTGATAACTTTTCAACTGGAAAGGATCATAAACAAAATGAGTGAAAATAGATTCTTTTCGGTCTCTATAATCCTGAATAAGCTTCGATTGTTTGTGCATTTTCATATTCTCTATATTCATCAATTTACCTTCCTTTTCAATGACAGACTGCTCTTTTTAATTCACTTATGTATTGTATATGAAATAGTTTCTTCTTTCACTTAATCTGTTTGTTGGTGTTAAATCATACTTACTAAACTGTAAATTCACCACTACTCCATTTAAAGGATTTGATTTATGAAAGGTTGAAATAAAAAGAAACAGGTAAAAGAATCAAATACGAAAGCGCCCAAAAAATGAAACCACCGCGCCATACCTGTCTGCAGGCTTTCCAAATATCAATATGTATATCTCTAGTCCTTTGAAAAGTTATGATTATTCCCAGGAGAACTAAATAAAATACCAATGTCCAAACAAGAAATGATTGATCAAAAATCATGAACAATAATGCGTTCACTGCAATTATAAAAAGAATGGATGACAGGTCTGCTGCTAATTTCGTTGAATAGGTTGATTGACCAGTGAACCTCTTAAGTAAGATAAAAATAATGATAAATGATAAATATGGAATCGTAGCGAGAATCGCTATAATCGTGGTAATGATACTCATGACTTACTCCTTCACATGATTTCTTTAGCTTTTATTAAATGATAGATCAGTTCGTGATTCGGAAGTTCTTGATCGGATATATTCAGTAAGTACCCGTTCATTGACTCTATCTCCGTTTCATTGCCTTTTTGAATATCATAAACCATAGACGAGAAATTACTAGATGTATGTTCTGCGACTTGTTGGACCCGTTTCCACATATGATTTTCATCCAGATTTAAAACTTCACATCCCTCTACAGTCAAGTTGTAGGCGATTTCTTTAAGGTGAGAGTTGGATAGAACCTTCCCATTTTCAACTTGAAATAATGCAGTTATCGGATTGATCACACTATTAATCACTAACTTTTCATAAAGCATACTCATTAGATCATCTTTAAATATAACGGGAAAGTCATCTCCGTCAATAATCGGTGAAATTCGCTCTTTCGCCAACTCCTTGGTGGTTTCTTCAAAGGCGGATAAATAAATTCTCCCTTCACCTTTATGACGAACTTCGTAATCACTTACCCTTAGGACCCCATGTTCACATGTACCTATAAGTATTGGTTGAGATAAGGATTTTATTTTATCGATATGACTCAACCCATTTTGAAGAAATAGCATTGGTGTGTCTGGATGATTTTCACTCAATTTTTTCAATGCAGAATCCAAGTGTGTTTGCTTGAGACAGATAATCAAAAGGTCTTCATTTTTGAGGTTGTCGAACAACTTGGATGCTACCCGATAAGTTTGGTCATTCAATCGTATTCCTTCATCATTAATGATAAGACGTTGTTCATCCCTTCTTACATAGCAGGTTACATCGTGACTTTTCGATAATTTAGCCGAGACGAACATTCCAATTGCACCTGCACCAATGACTCCAATTTTCAATGTGTGATCACCCTTCTTTCATTCAGACCTATTTTAACAAAATATTCTTTAAATAGTGAAAAAAATTTATTTCCTATTACAATATGGGCGCTTTCATTTTCAACACTTCATTTTTATATTATAATTAATCTTAGCATGTTTAAGGGGGAAGTTCGATGTCAGTAGATGTAGAACGTTTATTAATCAACTTTAAAACACTTGAAGAATTCAAGAAATTCAAAGAGTATGGTATTCAAGAACTATCCATGATTGAAGATTTAGAGCATAATATGATTGAAAACAATAGCGAATCCCCATTCTATGGAATTTATTATGGAGGATCATTAGTTGCAAGAATGAGCTTGTATCGTGTAAACGCAAAGTATGACTATTATTTTGAACCAAAACAAGATTATTTCGAACTGTGGAAGCTGGAAGTATTAGAAGACTACCGCAATAAAGGTTTTGGTGAAAAGTTGGTGGAATTCGCAAAGCAATTCCAACTCCCAATAAAAACAAATGCACGTATTAATTCCCAAGGATTTTGGGAAAAGATGGGTTTCACCCCTGCAAATTATGAAATGGAAAGAGATTTCGGTCAAAACCCATTTATCTGGATGCCAGATGGAGTGGATGAAAAAGATACAAACGAAAAATAACTTGGCCATTGGCCAAGTTATTTTTTTGATAGCAAGAACTACCTAAGATTATAATTGCTTCTCTTTTATTTGATGAATTTTTAATTGAATTTCGTCCAGAAATTGTTCATATTCCTCGACTTTACTCCTTAACAAATCGATTTGTTCGGAATGACAATCTTCTGTAGGCGCTGGTCCTCGCCTCATCTCATCCTTCAGTTTTTGCAAATGATGAATCATTTGATCAAAAGAGTGAGCTGATTCTTCGTATGGTTTGTGGTTCCCAATGTTTGTATCGGGAATACTCACCTGATCCACCTTTTTTCGTTGTTTCTTTGCCAGTTGAATCGCTTGATCATATTGTTTCCTTAAATTAGCATTCCAACGAAAACCACATGCCTGCGGTGTTCGTGACAACCTTTTCCCAACTTCTTTAAAAGCACTCATTTGTGTCTTACCTTCTCTTATGTATTGTAAGACAATCTGAGCCAACAATAGGTCTTCATCTTTCGTCCAAGCATCTTGTCTAGTGGCCATTCATCTACCTCCTAACCCTATGAACTTTACTATCAATGTATGCATAGAATTAGAAGGATAGACGCATTACTATTTCTTTTTTGAGAAAAAATGTTTTACTGCTTCACGATGAGCTTCTGATTCCCATAAAGAACTACATGCTTCTACTTCTCTTTCCATCTTTTTCGTGAGCTCTAAAACATCCATATTTGCCAAACGTTGCTCTTTCCACCACTTCATTTGTTGGATGCTTCTTTGCATATACGGAGTTAAAAAAACAGAGTTTTCGATCGTTTCGAATTCATCAAGTATATAATTTGCAAAGCCATTTTTTATCAATTGCTCAGCAGAACGTACATCTGACTCAATTAACCATTGAAAAGCTTGTTGAGGATGAATTCTTTCGTAAAGTAGGCTTCCCCCTCCCCAACCTGTAGCAATTCCCAACTGACCCTGTACGAAACCATAATTGCCGGAGGGTGCAACAACCCTTAAATCACAGGCAGAAGCGATCTCAAGACCACCTCCACGTGCTGTACCATTCATCCAAGCGATAGTAGGCATAGGAAGTGTAGCTAACTTCAAAAGAACTTCTTTCATTGGCCTAAGGAGAGCGTAAGCTTCACTTTCACTAATATCACCATGGAACTCCTGAAGATCACCTCCAGAACAGAAAGCATCACCTGCTCCTGTAAAAATCACAAGTTTGTATGAGGAATTATTATGTAAATTATCAATTATTTCATCTAGTTGTATTCTCAGTTCACTAGAAATTGCATTCTTCTTATCAGGGCGATTTAATCGAATCACTGCTATATCGTCCTGTATCTCTTCAAAAGTCACTACATTACCCATAAATTCACACCTCAATGTCTTAAAATAAAGCCCTGTTAAAGCTCATTATTGAAAATTTTGGAGAGACTCGTTGATATATATTCATTGATTCTGAGCACCGATTCACACGGTTGGTCAGAATTAACAACAAACTTTAACAGAGCTTAGATAAAGAAAAAGATGCCTCTAGTAAGAGACATCTGCTTGAAATCTTATTTCTCAACTACTTCTTTCCCATCGTAGTGACCACATGCTTTACAAACGTGGTGAGGTTTTGTGTACTCTCCGCAATTTGAACATTCTACCATGCCAGGGACATGAAGCTTTTTGTGTGTACGACGTTGGCGTTTCACTTTCTTAGAAGTTTTTCTCTTTGGTACTGCCATGTGTTACACCTCCCTTTCATTCAATCCGATTATTTTAAGGATTTCACCCATTTAATCGTTGTTATCTTTAAAATACTCTTTCAAGGATGATAGACGAGGATCAACTTTCTGCTCTGAAGATTGTTCTTCATCGACAGTTTCCTCTGTCTGAGCTTCTTGATGTTCATCTTCTTCTAGAAGACTCCAACCGTTTCCATCAGCTGTAATCTGATCCACACTTGAATCTTCGCTAAAGACACGAATAGGAACTTCCAATAAAATATTTTCCTTGATAAAAGGTGTTAAGTCAAGCACTTCTCGGTCAATAAAATGAATTTCATTTTCTTCTGAAGCTTCGTAACTTACAGTTGTAAATTGTTCAACAGCTTCAAAATCAAATGGGTACTCTACATCTTTAAGTGTTCGAGCACACGGTAAAATCATCTGACCAGTCACTTGAAATCGTACCGCAATCAGTTTACTTTCGGCTGTTGCTTCCCCATTGATCTCCACTTCAGAGATCTCTCTGATATCATTATCCATCGATTCCAGATCAGAGACATCAACACTTTCAGAAAACGAATACGGAGCTTGTGCTTGTATTTTTTGTAACGATAATTTCATTATAATCACCTCAAGGCAACAAGAGTTATTGTAAAAGGAAATAGAGCTTTTGTCAATATTTTTTCTTAACAGGCAAAATATTATCCGTAATCATCTTGATTTTATCACAATTTCCTTCTACATTATTAGTAATACGATAGCAGAAAGTTGTGATGTAATGAAAGCATGTGGCTTAATAGTAGAGTACAACCCTTTTCACAATGGACATAAATATCACTTTGAATCTTCAAAAGAAAAAACAAATGCTGATGTTACTGTAGCAGTGATGAGCGGATCCTTTTTACAACGAGGAGAACCTGCAATCATTGATAAATTTCATCGTACAAAAGCAGCTCTTTCTCACGGGGTCGATATCATTATTGAGCTTCCTTTTGTTTACGCAGTCCAATATGCTGATTTATTCGCCCACGGATCTGTACAATTGCTCTCAAGCTTAGGTGTGGATACAGTCTGTTTCGGGAGCGAAGAAGGTAGTATTGAACCATTCAAAGATGCGTATAAGACTTATATAAAAAATGAAAAGAAATTCAAAAAGAAGCTACACGAAAATTTAGATTTGGGCCAATCTTTTCCTACCGCTAGTAGAAATGCTTATGATGAAATCGGATTAGTTTCAAATACTATCGATTTAGGTCAGCCGAATAATATATTAGGATTCAGTTATGTAAAAGCTGCCGCTTCTATGCCAAATCAAATCAATGTAGATACTATCCAGCGCACTAAAAGTGGATACCATGATCCTACTATTAACGAGGACATTGCTAGTGCTACAAGCATCCGTAAAGAAATCATTTCAGTCAATGAATTGACAAAAGGTGCGATTCAAGCCCTACCTGATGCGACAATCGAACAATTGAAAGCTTATCAGAGAGAAAACGGACAGTGGCATGACTGGTCCTACTACTTCCCTTTTCTACGATACTTGATTGAAACAAAATCAATTGAAGAGCTTCAACAGATACACGGGATGGAAGAAGGTCTGGAGTATCGCATGAAACAAACAATAAAAGAGGCTGATGATTTTGAAGGTTGGATGAAATTACTTAAAACGAAAAGATATACCTGGACAAGAATCCAGCGAGTGTTAACCCATCTATTAACGAACACGAAAAAAGAAGAAATAGAATCGATTAAAAAGTTAGAAGAAGCACCTTATATTCGTATACTGGGAATGTCCAAGAATGGGAGAGAGTTTATTCAGCAACAAAAAAAACAGTTAGACCAACCTCTAATCGCTAACCTACAAGAATTTGAACATCCAATGCTTCAAATCGAGGAAAGAGCCTCTGATGCATACTACTCAGTGCTTTCCAGTACGCAAAAAAAGAGAATGAAGAAACAAGAATTAACGGGACCGATTCTTTTATAAGAATCTCATATATTTAAGTACTTCAATATAAAAAAGGAGGTGATCTAATACCTCCTTTTTAAAAGCGTATAATGGAACAAACCCACGAAAATTATTCTAAGCCTTCCAAGTATTCTAATGCGTCTGAGAAAGTATCTACCGGTACGATCTCCATCGACGTTTCAATTTCTTCTGCGGTAGCTTTCGCTACTTCATAATTGGACTCTGATTTTCCATTTTCATTTGGAGCGAAGAAGATGTCGGCTCCATCCTTATCTGCAGCAACCACTTTCTTATCAATCCCGCCTATACGATAAACATTGCCTTCATAGTCCACTTCACCAGTACCAGCTATGTACCGGCCTTTCGTTATATCTTCCTCAGTCAGTTGATCATAAATTTCAAGTGAAAACATCATACCGGCACTCGGGCCTCCAATGGTACCACTATCAAAGTTGACTTCTGGATTCACGGTTACATCACGGTCAGTCACTAACGACACGCCCATACCAGCTCTTTCAGGTTCATCTGGGAAAGACCCTAACTCAAATGATATCGATCGCTCCATCTCATCTCTCAGCACTTTTAACTCTACTTCATCCCCGGGAGACATTTCATTTAATTGATCAGTTAATGAACGGTCTGAATCAATTTCTTTTCCTTCGACTTCAATAATACGGTCTCCTGGTTCCAAATGCCCTTTAGCTGGCATATCTTCAATGACTGCAACTACGTAAACACCTTTATACTCAATAGTAATATCTTTCTCAGCTGCTTCATAAGCGACAACTGTAGCAGCCTCTTGAGAGGACTCCATAAAATGAAGCTGGGTCTCCATGTATTCGTCTTGACTAATACCTTCGGGACGAATATCTTCCAAATCATAGATGTCATAGTGTGTTCTTAATTGGGCCCATAAATAATACAACGGGGTCGCTTGACCTCCCCTAACAGTAACTAAATGCATGTCACCTTCACTATCAAAGCCTTCGTCAATTTGTACCACATCATTCAATGCTCGAGTGTCTCCCGGTTGATAAATGTAATAATCGATCTTGTAGTAGCTTAAAAATATTGCTACTACTAGCGTTATTAATAAAAAAATGAATTGCTTACGAGTTAACAACATCCAACTATTCCTTCCAATCCCTAATTTGTTTTTTAATTTTCTCTACAAATCTTTCAGCTTCCTTTTCACCTTCAAGAATTATCTCTTTGATATCCGTATAGTTTCTCGAACTATATTGATAAACTTTAGGGCGAAGGACAAAGTCCGCATCCATCATGACTTTCTGTGTTATTTCATCTTGCATGATATCAATACTTTGCATAATAATATCGTAAATAGAATGTACATCCATATTACTTTCGAACTTCGAACAATCAATCGCTATAATAATGTCTGCCCCCATAGCTTTGACAACTGAAATTGGCACTCGGTCAATTACCCCACCATCCACCAACAATCGATCTTCTATTTTTTCTGGGACAAATACTCCAGGGATAGATATACTAGCTCTTACCGCAGAGGCAGCATCTCCCTCTCTTAAAATGACCTTCTCACCAGAGTGTACATCTGTTGCGACAACTGATAAAGGGATCGGAAAGTCTTCCAGTTTTTTTTCATATGTAAACATTCTAATATATGACTTCACTCTTTCCCCTTGAACCAAACCCATTTTTGGAACTGTAAAATCCATAAAGTACTTTTTCTTTAAAGTCAAAGCTAATTGATACATGTGCTCAACGCTTTGACCCGCACAATAAAAAGAACCGACTAAAGCTCCCATACTGCTTCCTGCAACGTAATCAACCGGTATATCATTTTCTTCTAACACCTTTATAACTCCTAGGTGGGAGAATCCTCTTGCTCCACCAGACCCAAGTGCCAGTCCTATTTTAGGTCGGCTCATAGATATCTCAACTCCTATGAATAACTTGATTTCATGCATATCCCTTATCCATGATTGCGTATAGTATACCAAAGCGAGCTTCTTTCTAATCTTATTTTACTATGAACAAAACTATTCGTACAGTTACGTCATTAGGGGGTCACAGAGTGGGGGAAATTATTAAATCAATTGTTTATGCGTGTAGTGTCTCCTTTTTGGCAGCAGCGATCATCATTTTTCCTGATCAATCTTTTGAAGCCTCCATTCGAGGTCTGAATCTATGGTTGGAGATCGTTCTACCTTCACTATTACCTTTTTTTATCGTCTCAGAGTTGTTACTGGCTTTCGGGGTTGTCCAGCTGATTGGTGTTTTACTTGAACCCATGATGAGACCTTTATTCAACGTACCTGGGTCAGGTGGGGTTGTACTAGGAATGGGGATGGCTAGTGGTTATCCAGCAGGAGCGAAGTTCACGTCCAATTTACGAAAAAGTAAGGTTCTTACGCGAATTGAAGCTGAAAGGTTAGTATCTTTTACTAATGCTTCAAACCCTTTATTTATATTTGGAGCTATATCTATCGGCTTCTTCCATGACCCAAAGGCAGGTCTTCTACTCGCAGCTGCCCACTACATAGCCGCTATACTTGTTGGATTAACTATGCGGTTCTATAGAGGCAGACATTCTTCTTTAAATAGAGAACACAAAATTGGTTTTTTTGAAAGATTAACAGCTTCCTGGAAGTCGCTGCATCATACAAGGTTGGAACAATCACAACCTTTAGGCCAAATTTTAGGACAAGCTGTCATGAGTTCTCTTCAGACGTTATGTTTAATAGGTGGGTTTATTGTATTATTTTCTGTTATAAATAAACTGTTATTTTTAACAGGAGTAACCAAGTGGTTCAGTTCTATCATTTCTGTGATTTTTGAAGCATTTACCTTACCCAGTGAATTAACTCTTCCTTTTTTAGCAGGAATTTTCGAAATTACTTTAGGGTCTCAGATGATTTCACAAGCAGATACTGAGCTGCTACATCAATTCATTTTCGTCAGTGCGATACTAGCTTTCAATGGTTTCTCTATACAAGCACAAGTAGCAAGCATCCTTGCCCAAACTGATATTAGGTTCCTCCCATATTTTATAGGTAGGATTTTACATGTAATATACGCAGTCACATTAACTTGGATTTTTTTCAGACCCCTATATTTAGAGCGGGAGCTTTTCTCCCCTTCAGCTACCCCCGTTGATAGTGAGGCTAAATTGAATCTCTATGAATTTTGGGTGATGCGCTGGATCGAGTTTTATGCACCGATTATTACAGTGATTGCAGTCGGATATGCATGTATTTATATCTTCTTTCAATTAAAAAAGACCTGGTGATTTTGGTACTCACCAGGTACTTCTCAATGACAAAAGTAATTGTCTAGTATACAAGCCTATTTAACAGCTCTTTCTTCTTCATAAAAATTATGAGTTGAATTTTTTCTTCAATGCTTCTGCTACCACTGGTGGAACTAGATCTGAAACATCTGCATCAAATCGAGCAGCTTCCTTTACTATACTTGAACTCAGGAATGAATACTGGTTGTTCGTCATCATAAAAAATGTTTCGATTTCTTCATTCAACTTGCGGTTCATCGATGTGATCTGCATTTCGTATTCAAAATCACTGACAGCTCTTAGCCCTCTTAAAATACAGTCAGCATTCTTTGATGATGCATAATCTACGAGTAATCCTTTACTGACATCAACTGAAACATTAGGTAAATCTTTTGTAGCTTCACGAATCAGTTGTAATTTTTCTTCAATATCAAACAGAGGAGATTTTGCTTGATTGTTAAATACTGCAACAACGACATGATCAAAAACTTTTGCTCCACGTTGGATGATATCCAGATGACCATATGTAATCGGATCGAAACTCCCTGGACAGATTGCTGTTTTTCCCATTTTAATTTCCTCCTAAATCATATTGCAAAATAGTAATACTAATACTCTTGCTATATGCATCTTGTTTTATTTCCTGAAATTCTTGTGGTAAGTCATTAAGCTTGTCATCGTAAGCATGTTCACATATAACGATTGCTCCGTTGTTTAAAAGTTTCTCATCATTCAATACATGTAAAAGCTTACTATATGATATTTTTCCATATGGCGGGTCAAGAAATACATAATCAAAGGTTTTTTCTCTATTAGAAGCCGCCTTCAGCGCACGAAAAGCATCGTTTCGAAAGACCTCGCATTTTTCAGCAATTCCAAGAAGTTTTATATTTTCATGAATGGTCTTGATCGCTTTTGAGTCTTTATCAACGAAAGTAACATGATCCATCCCACGACTGAGCCCTTCAATTCCAAGGTTGCCACTACCAGCAAAAAGATCTAACGCTTTTCCACCATCAAAATATGGGCCTAAAAAATGAAATAAAGCTTCCTTTACTTTATCGGTTGTTGGGCGTGTGTTCGAATGAGGCACTGATTTTAATGAATGACTTTTGAATTTTCCTGAAATAACTCTCATTTTATCACCAACAAACTAATTTTATAGTATAAGTCTCAACAAAAAGGTCAACAATAGAATTAGAACGGAATGAAGAGGAATCCGTTCTGACTCGGAGATGTCTTATCATTCCCCATAAGACATTTTTCCGGTTTCTCCTCTCCCTTTTTGTACACTCTTCGTTGCATCGAAGAGAATTGACTCTTTTCCATTAATGGAAAAGAGTCATTTTTTTATATTGAGCCACTGATCTCTTAAAGTTAAATCAAAGGATAGTATGTCTGCTACCCTTTCGGATTTAATATACACTTCTTTTCCTATCTGAACAAGAAGGTCTTCTTCAACACCATAACTTTCTTCATTTACAATGAATACATCTTGATCAAGAAAAAAACGATATCTGTCTGAATTGTAATTAATAAATAATTCGTCACCTTCAGATAATCCTACAATTCTAAAGTCTAATAGTTCAGATAGTCCTGCAATAGGAATGTAAGAAGATTCTCGGTAAATGATACTGTCCCATTCTACTTCTTGAGCTTTACCATCCAAGCGGATCGATCTATTGTCTTTCCCATAGAAAGGAACTGGTTCTTCTGCATCCTTATTTAAAGTGAAGAACTCTGTCTCCACATTGAAAATGTTTGAGAGCATACGGTCCATCTTTCTAGAAATATTTTCGTCAGTCCATTGCATTGCACTCATTTCCTCTAACCACTGACTCTTTTCACTTTCTGAAACAACTTTTTTCAGTTCTCGAACCATAGCTGCTTCGTGTTCGTTCTTGGGTTCATTCAAATAGAAGTATTGAGATAGTACATTCATCGTTCGTCTATCCATGTCTGAGCTAGTTGAAAGCAAGTGATTATCTAGCATAGCTGAAGCAACTTTCCTTTTCTCAAGACTAGGTATTGATGCCATACCTGGCTGAGAAATAGATTTTTCAGATGGTGATATGACTAGAAGAAAAGGAGTTTCGAAAGGCACAATGTCCATGACCTCTTTAAGAGGGCTAATCTTTACAGGAATCGTACTATGTACTTGAAGAGGACCAACATCTTCATATGAGCTATAAAGGTTAGATACCTTCATAAGGTTAAGTGGTTCATGTTTGTTGAAATTCCATTCATAATAATTAATGGTTTCTAGCTGGTTCACATATTCAGGTGATCTTGACATCAACCATTTCGATTCTTTTTGTTTGAGACCAGTCATTTGTATATGACTTTCAAAGCCAACCGGTTCACCATCTTTCGCTAATCTGACCCACCAATCTTTTACAAATAAAAGTTCATCTCCTAATTCCTCTATCGGGAGTTGAAAACTAAATGTTAAACTATCATCTGGTACCACTTGTATGGAATTTTCACTCACAGCACAATCTTCCCCATCCGATTTTGTGCAGAGAAAATCACTAGCATTAGCAGGTACTTCAACTTCAAATTCACCATTCAATCCTTGTGTAAAAGTTTGCTCCACACTTATATACTCGTTATGTTCACGGAGATCGACTTTCATCAGAGGGGTGCTATCTTCTATAGAACTTTCAGACTCACTCCATTCAGTCCATTGATATGTACCTAAAATAATTGTAACGAGTATCATCGCTGATAATACTCCTATGATATACTTCATAAATGTTCCGCCTTAATGAATGTTTGTCATCATTTTATCAAATGGACAGCTGGGATTCTATGTTCAGTTCACAAAAAATATCGAACATGCTAAAGTTGAAGAGTACTAAACAAGGGGAGTGAACCACTATGACTCAACGATTTATCAAGCTCGGTGATGGCTACGGAGATGTTTATGAATTATTTACATTAATAAATAACATGGAAGAACGAGTTCAACATTTGATTGTCTTCCACAATAACGATGAAAAACCCAAATCTTCACTAGCAGCTATTTTCAAACCAACAGAAAAAGGGGCATTTCAACCCATTTATATATGTTTGGAAGGAATTCCTAGAACTGAAAACGGAAAGCCTAACGTCAGGTTGGATGAATTCAAGCATATAAGTGAAAGAATACAAAAAAAGCTAATTGAAATTGAAGTTCCTCCTTCAAGCTCTTACCACGAAGAAGAGATTTATTTTCAACACCTGATCTCAATACTTCGGCTGAATCATTTGTTAAAGCCTTTATGAGAAAAACTTGGCTTATCGCCAAGTCCTAATGGCGAAAGCCTTTGTTTTTCACATACTTTATTCCTTTAACAAAGTTAAACATTCTTAAAGTATAAAAATACAGAAAGCTACCTTCACAGAAGGTAGCTTTCTTTTTAGATCGATTGGATCTCATGTTCCTTTTTTGGTTTTTCGGGGATTTTTGACTCATAAACCTCTTCCACGTAAGGTCTGTATGAACGTTCGACTTCTTTTACGAAGTGAAGATCTTCTAATTCTTTGATAATATCTTCAACATCTTCTTGGTTGATGTAAATAAGCATGTATTTTTGTTTTCGTGAAGTGTAAATCATATGTCCGTAACGCTTTAATTTACGACTGTATTTAAGGTTTTTTAACCAAACTACTATTCCTTGTCTTTTTGTAATCACGATAATTACCTCGTTTCGCTACAGTTTACGATGCGCAACCGCACCCGCCGCCGCTTCCGCAACCACAGCCTGAATCCTTTAACGCTAGACCTTCACGCGGAACTTTGACACTTGGACTGATTTCGTGAGCAATGATCTCTGAGACGTCATCTAACAGTTCTTGCAGCTTTGTTTCAGACTGTCTATAAGAGGCTACGAAATCATTCATATCCATTTCTCGTTTGGTTGTACGTATTTCTTTCATGATTTTATAATAATCCGGATGATAACGCCCGAATCGTTGTACATCCTCATATTGGTCTTTCATATTAGTAAAGTCATCAACAAGTTTCTTCGCTTGCCCATCACTATAAAGCTCTGCTTGATGTGATTGATATGCTTCAAAATCGTCTGACTTCTTTATCATCTTCCCGAGCTTTTCAGCTTGCTCGAGTACTTCAATCACTTCTATGTTAGCTAGCATATAGCCACCTCCATGCATTAATCATATCAAATAAGAGCTTATTTTTCTACAACGTTGAAGATTAAAACCTCTTTGTTCTTCTATGATACGGTGACTGCGGGCGTTTTGAGGACTGAACAAAATCTTGTAATTGATCAATCGCTTTAGATAATCCTCTTATTTGGTGATCTAATTTATCCAAATCTACATTGGATAATATATCCATGGTCTGTTTCATCCACTTGCCATGATCGATGGATGAATTATTGTTGTTTATTTCTTTATCAAAAGCTTCCCAAAAAAGAGCCTCTTCTCCCTCACGGTTCCATAAATCATATAGTTGTTGCCACGTGTACTCTTTATTTTTTACAGCTTCAACTAAACGAGGATGCTCCTGGACAAACTCCTTAAAACGTTTGACTTCTCTTGGTAATTCTTGACTAGACATATCTTCCACCACCCTTATTAAGGTTCGTGATAATAATATACGCCCTCCAACAAAAATGGTTCTTTCATAAATTGTTTGTCTAAATTGTTAACAACAGCATTTATTATTAATAAATAATTGATTAAATGGATGTTTCATAATATGATGTTGGTAGTGATAACAATTATTTTGAGGTGAAAATGCATATGAGAATGGAAAATAATGAAATTGAAGGTATCGTCATTGCTCAAGAACCATTAACTTACACAATGAATAAGAACGGATTTGTACTAGGAGGTCAATGGGATTACGAACGTGTCACATATGATTACAAAATTAATTCACCTGAGAAGAATATAACTTATTATATTCGTGTGAATGGTTTGGCAGTTGATGGTGACGTTGATAAAGGTGGCGCAATCGTCAAGTTAATGGCACCGCTTCTTGGTAAACACTATTATCCTCACGGAGTCGAGTATGGTGAAGGAGAAACTTTCCCTGACCATGTGTTGGATAAGGCTGAGAAAAAACTTTCAACAATTGCAGAAGAATTGAAATCTTTTCAAGAAGAAGTCAATAAATAAGTACTTAACAATAAAGGTGGTCTCATTTAATTTGAGATCACCACTTTTTACATAATTACATACACCGTTTGCTCAATTTCAATTAATGAAAGGGGCCATACACGCAATTGCTTAAAAAAATTACAAAAAGACAATGGACTATACTTATAGCAATCATAATACTATCTGTTATCGCGTACTTTATATTGCCTGTTTCAGTCCCATTGATCATCGCTTTCATTACTGCTCTTCTCTTAAATCCTTTTGTAAGATTCTTCAGCCAACGCTTCAACCTGTCTAGGAATATCGCCGTCACAATTGTATTTGTTTTATTTCTATTAGTACTCGCGACAATTGGTACATACACCACGACTAAAGCAGTTGGTCAGGTTATAAAAATCACAGAAAACGCCCCTCAATATATAAGTAGCGTTGAAGACGTATTGAGTAATTTGCGTTCTGATTTTGCAAACTTTACTGAAGAATGGCCAAAAGCCTTTGTTGATGAAATAGAGACCCGAGCCAGTGATAATTTACAATCATTCGAACAACAGGTAACTGAATGGATTAAGATTGAGCGAATTTCTCAAATCTTCGTTAAGATACCTGATTACTTGATTAGTATAATTGTTTATTTGATTGCTCTGTTTTTATTCATGGTTGACTTACCCCACTTAAGGAACAAATTTTATGGAATTATGACTGACTCAACCAAAGAGAAGTTCAAATTTATGAACACTCGATTATCTTATGTATTACTTGGTTTCTTAAAGGCTCAATTCTTAGTTAGTTTGATTATATTTTCTGTTGCCTTAATTGGCTTACTTTTCATTACACCTGAAATCGCGTTTGTCATGTCCATAATAATTTGGCTTGTCGACTTGATACCTATCATCGGTTCAATCGTCATACTTGGTCCCTGGGCGATGTATATGTTCTTGACAGGTGATATGATCATGGGTACGAAACTGGCTATTCTAGCCATCGTATTATTGACTATACGACGTACAGTGGAACCGAAAGTAATGGGACACCACATTGGCCTCTCACCTTTGCCGACATTAATTGCTATGTATATCGGTTTACAGTTAGTTGGGATATTAGGGTTCTTTTTAGGGCCATTAGTCGTAATAATTTTCAACTCAGCAAAAGAAGCTGGTATCATTAAACTTAATGTGAAAATATAAAAAAGCGGAAGACTGTTATGTCAGTCTTCCGCTTTTCTTATCCGAAGATCGCTCTGAATAAATTCGTGCTATGTCCACCATCGTAAATGATATATAACAACAAATAAACAGTTACACCCGTTATTGCTGTAAAGAACCATATGACACTTGTTACAGGTCCAATTTTACGGTGTTTAGAAATGTTTCTTTTGAATGCAAGTGTTAAAGTGATTATTCCGAAAATACCACCAGTAGTGGCTAAAAAGATGTGAAAAATCAAGAAAATTGTATAATAGATTTTCATTTCATCGGGACCGCCAAAGCTAGTATTACCGATGAATAAAGTTCTTGAAACATATAAGATAAAAAAAGTTAAAGCTGAAATTGCAGCTGCAATCATAACATTTTTATGTGCTGTACGTTTATTTTTAACAATTAACGTCCAACCAATTGCTACAAGAATCGCACTTAAAACGATAAAAAACGTACTTATTGTTGGTAAGAAGGGCACTTTGATCATCCTCTTTCGACATTAGGTTGAATTGTTTGTTGTGATGGTAGCGGGTCAATTCCACGATTTTCACTTTGGAACCATTTGTAGAACATATTTGCCAACACAGCTCCGTAAATGACTTCCTGCATGATTTTCATTATGATTCCAGCAGCTTGTTGATCATAAACTAGCGGCATATTCAAGAAGATCTGAGGTCCTCCTAAATTCATTCCTTGCAATACCCCTGCAGGAACACATAACGCAAGTGCAGTCATGAATGCGTCAGGTTCTGAATAGGTAGCGTATAGTGGTGAATCCGCAAATATAATCAGAACACATGCTGGAGTGATCAAAAGACCATTTGCAAATATATAAAAGATTTTGTAAAGCGGTTGGATGAGCACTTTATCCTTAAATGGAGTCAATAGTGGCCACCACATACAGAAAGCTGCAAAAAAGATGAATAAAGTAACTGACCAATGAATCATGTTACTCGTCTTTGAGAAATCCAAAATGGACGGAAGATGATATAAAGAAAATACAGTATTAAAAAATAGGACAGCTATCACCGGTTTAGTCAAGAGATTCAAAACATGACGTAATCCTTTAGTTGCGAAGATTTTTCTCCACCAAACCTCAGGCAATCCTTTGATCAATAAGATCGGCACAACAAGAAAGAAGAACGCCATCTGAACCATGTGCGCCATGAAAACGATATGAGACAGTAAGTACAATGGAGAACCTTTGACAATGTAAAAAAGAGCAATCGCAGTGTAAACATAAATATTCTGCTTTCTACTCGGAGCTTCACTTAAACCAGTCTTATGTTTATATGGACCAGTAAATAAAAAATAAAGAGTTGCTAAAATCAGGGCTATAAGTAATATTTCAGGACTCCATAAGGCACGAAACCCGAAAATTTGAATTTTATCCCACATGACCTCACCTCATGTTATTATTCAGTTCATTTCACCACTTAGTATACATGATTTCAACATAATCCTCGACCAATTTTGTTAACGTTAATAAAATTGTTGAAATTACGCGAGTTAAACCAATATGTAAAGTAAGAAATCTCCAAACCCATAATAATAGGCTCGGAGATTTTTTGAAATTATATTCAATTAATAAATTAATTTTTCATTTTTGGATCAAGTGCATCTCTGAGTCCATCACCCACTAAGTTAAACCCTAGAACCACAAGCATTATAGAAACACCTGGGAAAATCAATGTCCATGGTGCAAGTTGTATAAAGTCTCTTGAATCCGCTAGCATCTTACCCCACTCTGGTGTTGGTGGCTGAGCACCTAAACCTAGGAAACCTAACGCAGCAGCTTCTAAAATAGCTGTACCAAAACTTAGAGTCGCTTGAACAATGATAGGAGCTAAACTGTTTGGCAAGATATGATGAAGTATTATTCTTCCATTTTTCATACCTTGCGCTTTAGCTGCCATGATGAATTCCTCTTCACGCAGGCTAATTACTTTGGAGCGTATCAAACGTCCAAAAATCGGAATATTGATGATCGCAATCGCAATAAGAGCATTTTGTAGTGAAGAACCCAAAATAGCTACTACTGCAATAGCTAGAAGAATACTTGGAAAAGCTAGTAAAATATCAAATATTCTCGATATCAACTGGTCTACCCACTTTCCGAAGTATCCAGATAATATACCTAAGATTGTTCCGAATATCAATGCGCCTGTTACAGCGAAGAAACCTACCATCATAGAGATTCGCGCACCGTAAACAATTCGATTGAAAATGTCACGACCTAAATGATCAGTGCCGAACCAATATTCTGCTGAAGGAGGGGTTAAGCGATCCCCTAAACTCTGATTATTAAATCCTTCAGGTGCAATTAATGGCGCAGATAAACCTAATAGTAAAAAGAAGATAATTATAAAGAACCCTACTAGAGCAAATTTATTTTTGCTTAACTGTTTAAGGGTATCTTTTAAAGGAGAATTCACTTTTTCCATTTCTGGATCTAGCTGTTGATCGTTATTAGCGGGATTGGGTATTATTTGATCTGATTTGGTTTCATTATGTTTATTCTTTTCAGTATCTGTCTTCATCATCTCATCCCCCTAATACTTTATTCTTGGATCTATGAAGGCATAAAGCAGATCCACAACTAAATTTATTATGACAAAAATGAAAGCAATGACTAAAATCCCTGATTGTATAACAGGATAGTCGCGATAATTAATGGCATCGAAGATATAACGACCGATTCCTGGCCAACTGAAAATAGTTTCAGTAAGGATTGCGCCACCCAATAAGACACCTGTCTGAAGACCAATTACTGTTAAAACAGGAATAGTGGCATTTTTTAAGGCGTGTTTGTAAATGACCAAAAACTGCCCTGAACCTTTTGCCCTTACGGTTCTGATATAATCCGATCTCATTACTTCCAGCATACTGGAACGCGTCATTCTCGCTATAATTGCCATTGGAATTGTGCCTAGAGCGATACTTGGTAGAACTAGATGTTTCAAAACAGTAAAAGCCCTTGGGAAGTCCAAATGAATTAAACTATCCAACACGTAAAATCCAGTGATAGTAGCTATTGGATCCCGGCTGTTTTGCCTTCCATAAGCAGGTAGCCACCCTAGCTCTTGAGCAAATACCAACTGTTCCATTAACGCAAGCCAGAAGATCGGCATTGATACACCAACTAGAGCAAACAACATCGCTAAGAAGTCAAACCAAGTGTTTTGTTTCCAAGCACTGATAATCCCAGCATTCACCCCGACAAATATCGCAAACAACATAGCGAAGAAGGTCAATTCGAAGGTTGCTATTATGTAGGGGACTATTTCATTAGAAATCTCTGCTTTACTACGAAGAGAAGTACCTAAATCCCCCTGTAGAAGATCACCAACGTAGAGGAAGTATTGAACTACATAAGGCTCATTTAAACCCATAGTCTCTTGTAAATTGAGAATCTCTTGTTCAGAAGCTTGTTCTCCTAAAATAACTTGAGCTGGGTTGCCCGGAATCAAGTGCACAATTGAGAATGTTAGTAAGGTCATACCTATTAAAACAGGTATAAGCATTAATAATCTTCTCATCGTATAAGCAAACATCGTTTCACCTCAATTCATTATGTTTACTACTTTGTTGTAAATAAATAAAGGGCAGTAGAGGTAAGTCTACTGCCCTCCCATTGTTGTAACTTATCTATCCAGTTCAACTTCAGCTAAAGATTCACTAGTAGATGGGTGTGGTACATAATTCACTACATCACTGCTAGCGGCAAGAACTGGTTCAGAGTGTACCAATGTAACCATTGGAGAATCTTCTGAAATTAATTCTTGAGCTTGCATGTATAGATCAGCACGTTCGTCTTGATCTACAGATACTTTCGCTTCATCCAACAGTTGGTCAACTTCATCATTTTGATAGAAAGTTCGGTTACTGCTTCCTGCGTTATCACCATGTAACAGTGCACTTAAGAAGTAGTCAGGGTCACCGTTCGTTCCAGACCAACCAAGCATGAACATTTCTTGCTCACCTGCAGCTGTCTTCTCAAGATACGGAGCCCATTCTTCTCGAACGATTTCAGCAGTGATTCCAACATCTGATAAGTTGTTTTGGATAATTTCAGCGACTGTTTCTGGGTCTGGCATATACGGACGCGCAACTGGCATCGTCCAAAGCTCAATTTCAACACCATCACCATATCCAGCTTCTTCTAGTAGTTCCTTCGCTTTCTCAGGATCATACTCATAGCCTTCAACCTCGTCGTTATAACCTAAGTAATTAGGTGGTAATGGGTTTTTAGCTGGTTGAGCATAACCCGCGTAAAGAGCATCAGCAATCGCTTGGCGGTCAACTGCATGATTGATTGCTTGACGAACCTGCTTATTATCAAGAGGTTCTTTTTCAGTATTTAAACCAAGGTAACCGAAGTTATTTGCTTTTCGTACATACAGATCGAAACCTTCTTCTTCTTCAATGATTTGAGCATCATCTGGATTCAAACCATCCATAACATCAATGTCTCCTGAACGAAGTGCAGTCAGTCGAGCAGAGTTATCTGGGATTACTTGGAATATAACCTGATCAAGTTTAGGTTGACCATCTACGCGATAATCTTCAAACGCATTTAAAACAATTGAGTCATCGCGGCTCCAACTTTCAAATTTGAAAGGACCAGTACCGACTGGGTTTTCATTGATTGAAGCACCGTGCTCCTCAAGTGCAGCAGGTGAAGTGATTGCAAAATAACTCATCGCCATATTTTGTAAGAAATAACCTAATGGACGATTTAATACGAATTCAATCTCGTAATCACCCTTCACGTTAATTTCTTCTATCACATGACCTTCATCACCTTTGAATCCACCAAACATTGTTCCATACATGGAATATACATAATTGTCTTCAGTAAACGCATATTCATGCTCCGGATCAGACCAACGCTCGAAATTTGTTTTAACTGCATCAGCGTTAAAGTCAGTACCATCGTGGAACGTTACACCTTCTTCTAATTGGAAAGTGTATACAGTACCATCATCATTAACTGACCAATCATTTGCTAGACCTGCTTTAAGGTCGAATGATTCATCTTCAAACTCTAATAAACTTTCATAAATTTGTTTAGTTACACGAGATGATTCACCATCAGTCGTACTTGACGGGTCTAAACTTTCAGAATCCCCACCTCTTGCATATACAAGTACGTTGTCTCCAGCAGCTGCCTCACCTTCACTGCTATCGGTGTCTTCAGAGTCAGTATCTTCTGAATCTGTATCTTCTGATGTGTCTTCAGAAGTATCACCTTCATCAGTGCCTTCATCATCGTTGGCACCGCCGTCACCACTACATGCTGCTAATACAAGAACAAAAGCGAGCATCATGGCTAATAATAGAGACCATTTCTTCATTAAACTTACCCCCTACTAATTTTTTTATAGAAAAACATTGTGTTACTCATACAAGTGACAAGCAACATAATGTTCATCTTCAATTTCCCTGAATTCAGGTCTTACTTCTTTACAAACATCCATCACACGTGGGCACCTTGTATGGAAAGCACATCCACTTGGTGGGTTTGAAGGACTTGGGACATCACCTTGCAAAATGACACGTTCCTTCTTTGCATCTGGATCTGGCACTGGTACCGCAGACATAAGTGCTTGAGTATAAGGGTGTTTAGGATCTTCGAATAATTTTTCCTTGGTGGTCATCTCAACCATGCGTCCTAAGTACATTACGCCAACTCGATCACTAATATGTTTAACCACACTTAAATCGTGTGCGATGAATACGTATGTTAAATTGAATTCAGTTCTAAGCTCTTCCATTAAATTCAGAATTTGTGACTGTACTGATACATCTAATGCTGACACAGGCTCATCACAAATAATCATTTTTGGGTTATTAGCTAAAGCTCGTGCAATACCAATACGCTGTCTTTGCCCACCACTAAATTGGTGAGGGTACCTCGAGGCGTGATACTCTCTTAATCCAACTACCTCAAGTAGTTCTCTAACCTTCTTTTTTCTGTCGTCGGCTGAGTTCATTCCGTGGACAAGTAAAGGCTCACCTACTATTTTTTCTACTGTATGTCTTGGGTTAAGAGAAGCATATGGATCTTGGAAGATAATCTGCATATCCTTCCGAAGCTTCCTCATTTCTTCAAAGCTAAGGTTTGTTATGTCTTTATCCTCAAATTTCACTTCACCTTCTGTAGGTTCAATCAACCTAAGAATGGACTTACCAGTTGTTGATTTACCACAACCAGACTCACCCACAATACCGACGATTTCTCCCTTCATTACTTTAAAAGAAACATCGTCTACCGCTTTGACTTCTCCTACTTTCCTTCCAAATACTCCGCCTTTTATATCAAAATATTTTTTTAATCCATTAACTTCTAATAGTGGTTTCGTAGTCATCTCTTATGCCTCCTTCCTCAGAATCATGTAGAAAGCAGCGGCTGTATCGTCCTTCTGCAATACTGTACAATTCCGGGTCTTCTTGGAAGCAACGGTCAAAAGCATGAGGACAACGTGGCGCAAACCGACACCCCTTCATATTCATGCCGGGTTTCGGTACAGTCCCAGGAATAGAATAAAGTTTCTGTTCCGTTTCATGGATCTTAGGTAATGATCTTATCAATCCTTGTGAATATGGGTGTTGAGGGTCTTTCAAAATATCACGGACCGTTCCTTCTTCAACAACTTGACCTGAATACATTACTATTACACGCTCACATATCTCAGCTACGACACCAAGGTCATGAGTAATTAAAATGATCGAAGTGTCTTTTTCTTTATTCAAGTCTCTCATCAAATCCAGAATTTGGGCTTGTATAGTTACGTCCAACGCTGTAGTCGGCTCATCTGCAATCAATACTTCTGGGTTGCAAGCCATTGCCATTGCAATCATTACCCTCTGTCTCATACCACCTGAAAGTTGGTGGGGGTAATCATCGATTACTTCATTGGATCGAGGAATACCTACTAAATCCAACATTTCAATAGATCTTTTCCTAGCCTGCTTTTTACTTACTTTTTCATGAAATAAAATAGCTTCATTCAATTGATTGCCTATCGTAAATAACGGATTCAGAGATGTCATAGGCTCTTGGAATATCATTGCTATTTCATTTCCACGAATTTTTCTCATCCGCTTTTCAGAAGCTTTAGCCAAATTTTCATTCTTATAATTAATTTCACCGCTAACAATTCTACCTGGTGGAGAAGGAACTAATTGCATGATCGATAAAGAAGTAACACTTTTTCCGCATCCAGATTCTCCTACAATACCAACAACTTCACCTTTATGTACGTTAAAGCTTACTCCGTCTACTGCAGGAATTTCACCATCATCGGTAAAAAAGTGTGTATGAAGTTCGTTCAATTCTAATATGACGTCTGACATATCAATTACCACTCCTTTGATGACTACCTCGAAAGATTATTATTGCGATTATTACAAAGAAATTACAATTAAATAAAAAAGCTAAATATTCGTAATATTTTTATTATGTATATTCTAATATACTGTATTTCAATAAAATATCAAGGGGTAAT
Organism: Halalkalibacillus sediminis; assembly: GCF_002844535.1. Taxonomy (NCBI): domain Bacteria; kingdom Bacillati; phylum Bacillota; class Bacilli; order Caryophanales; family Bacillaceae; genus Halalkalibacillus; species Halalkalibacillus sediminis. The sequence continues at coordinate 327,477 of NZ_PJNH01000001.1, read as the reverse complement.
TTATTACGAAAAACGAAGTAAACGAAAGGATATAGGAGTAAATACTCAATATTTTTGGGTTAACTTTTTATATTTTATTGAAAATATAATCAAATTCGCGTCTTTTTATAATAAAATACAAATTGTATTTAAAAATATAAAAAAATCCAGCTTCTTTTTAAAAAGAAGCTGGATTTTTAAATTTTACCACCATACGATGGTTGCAAGAGCAAGTACAGTTAAGATTGCAGCGAATATACCTGAATAAATCATCATTGCAGGCAATTCGTGATCTTTATCCTTCATGTGCATGAAGTAATAAAATTGGAACAACACTTGAACCGCCGCAAGAACAAGAATCGTAGGTATAGTGAAACCAGGGCTCACTTCTGCGATAACTAAGCCGAAGGCAATCAAGGTAAAGGCAATCATTAAAGCAAACGTCAACACCTGATATTTCATTTCTTCCTTGTGCTTATTTTTATAAAATTGTTCTTTAGCATTAGTGGAATTGGTGTTATTAGCCATCCGTTACCCCACCTTTCCCATCAAGTATACAACTGTGAAGATAAATACCCATACAACATCAATGAAGTGCCAGTATAAACTAGCTATATAAAACTTCGGAGCGTTGTAAAGGTTTAAACCACGTTTTCTGTTTCTTACCATCAATGAGATGAACCACAGTAAACCAAATGCTACGTGCCCACCATGGAATCCGACTAAAGTATAGAAAGCAGATGAGAATGCAGATGTAGTATACCCATGATCATAGGCATGTACGTAATGGTAGAACTCATAAATTTCTAACCCTAGGAAAGCTAGGCCCAAAAGCACCGTGATTCCTATCCATTTTTGCATTAACTTATAGTCATGGTTTTTCATATGATACATCGCATAAACACTAGTCAATGAGCTAGTTAATAACAAGATTGTCATGATGAAAACAAGCTCTAGACCAAACAACTCACTTGCTGGAGTACCATCAAGATTTGAGTTTTTTAATGCTAAATACGTTCCAAATAAACTTGCGAATAAAACTGTTTCTCCACCAAGGAAAAACCAAAATCCTAAAAACTTATTTTTACCTTCAAGGGTGGCTCTTTCAGGATTTTGAGGTAGATTATCTGATCTCAGCATATCATCAGCCATTAGAACCATCCCCCTCATCATCAGTTAATTCTTCTTTATGAATGTGGTAACCTAAATCATCTTTTAGTGAACGATAAAGCATGCTACCACCAGTAATTGCGAAACCGATCGCACCTAATATCCACCAAGCACCATTATCAACTTGGTAAATGACACCGATACCTGCGATGAATAAACCAAGAGACATCATAAATGGTGTGAAAGTATTATTAGGCATGTGAATATCACCTAAAGGCTCAGCCGGTTGCATTTTACCATTGTTTTCTTGTTTCTCGATCCATAATGCATCAAGACCTCTTACTAAAGGTGTTTGCTTGAAGTTATAGTAAGGCGGTGGTGATGCAATAGACCATTCGAGTGTTCTACCATCCCAAGGGTCACCTGATACTTTGACACCTTTTGCTTGTGTAACAATGACATTGTATAAGAATACCAATGTACCAACAGTCATGAAGATGGCACCTAGAGAACTGATTAAGTTAAATAAATCTAATCCCTCATTCGGTTGGAATTTCCAGTAACGACGTGGCATACCCATCAGGCCTAAGAAGTGCTGGATAAAGAACGTTAAATGGAAACCGATGAAGAATAACCAGAAGAACCAATGATTCAGCTTCTCATTCAACATCGTACCGAACATTTTCGGCCACCAGTAAATAATACCTGCGAATAATCCTAGTACAACTCCACCAACGATTACATAGTGGAAGTGAGCAACTACGAAATACGTATCGTGATATTGATAGTCAGCGGCTGCTGAAGCTAACATAACACCTGTTACTCCACCAATTGTAAATGATGGGATGAATGCTAAAGCGAATACCATCGGAGAGGTAAGACGGATATTCCCGCCCCACATTGTAAATAACCAGTTAAATATTTTAATACCGGTTGGTACTGCAATAGCCATTGTTGCAATTGCGAAAATCGAGTTTGCAATTGGACCCAAACCAACTGTGAACATGTGGTGTGCCCAAACCATGAAACCGATAAAAGCAATTAAAACTGTTGCAAACACCATTGAAGAGTAACCGAACAAACGCTTTTTCGAGAATGTCGAGATGACATCACTGAAAACACCGAATGCAGGCAAAATCAAGATGTATACCTCAGGGTGTCCGAATATCCAGAATAAATGCTCCCAGATAATGGCGTTACCACCCATGCTCGGATCGAAGAAGTTAGCTTCAAACAAGCGGTCAAACGTAAGTAGGAATAAACCTACTGTTAACGCTGGAAAAGCAAATAAAATAAGTACACTTGCGATAAATGCAGTCCATGTAAATAATGGCATACGCATATAAGTCATACCTGGCGCACGCATATTGATGACAGTAACAATAAAGTTAATACCACCAATTAATGTTCCGATACCAGATATCTGGAGTCCGACAGCATAGAAGTCGACTCCATGCCCCTCTGAAAAGACTGAGAGTGGTGCATAAGCTGTCCACCCAGCATCAGGAGCTCCTCCTAGGAACCAAGAAAGGTTTAATAGAACCCCTCCGAAAAAGAATAGCCAAAAACCTAACGCGTTTACAAATGGAAACGCTACGTCACGCGCACCTATTTGCAAAGGAACTACTGCGTTCATTAACGCAAAAATCAATGGCATGGCTGCTAAGAAGATCATGGTCGTACCATGCATTGTAAAAAGCTCATTATAGAATTGAGCAGAAATGAATTCGTTATCTGGTAATACTAATTGGATACGAATAAGCACGGCCTCGAGTCCACCGAGTAGGAAAAAGAACAGACCAGCCACTAAGTATAAGATGGCAATTTTCTTATGGTCGACAGTAGTCAAATAATCCCACAGGGCAGCACCAAAACCTGCTTTTCTTGTTGCTGCAGTGCTCACGCTTTTACCTCCCTTATTATTCAATCCATAGCTGTAAATTTATTCTTCGTCAGAATTTTCTTCATCAGAACTTTCTTCTTCTGACCCCTCTTCAGAATCGCTGTCTTCCTCTGAACCTTCTTCAGAATCACTGCTTTCCTCTGATCCTTCTTCAGATTCGCTACCTTCTTCTGATCCTTCTTCAGAATCCTCTTCAGATTCTTCAGGGAATAAAGAACTTAGGTCAGAATCCTGATACACACCATCTTTTGCATTTTCAGGTGTTATGTCACTTGGACTCAATGACATTAAGTAATCTGCAATACTTGAAATTTCCTCATCGGATAAATCATAAGGCGCATCAACCATCAAGTTACCAGGTTTCATATCTTTACCTTTAGTTTTGATCCATTCAACTAAGTTTTCTTTGTTATAGTCAATGACACCTGCAATCTTCGTTCGATCACCAAAGTTGGTCAAATTAGGACCAATCTTATTCGGGTTCGAGCCAATCGCGTGACACGACATACAATTGTCTGCGAAAAGTTGTTGACCTTCTTGAGCAGTAGCAGATTCAGGTTCTTCTTCACCTGTTACGCCCTGCATATCTTGTGCCCATTGTTCAAATTCTCCTGGGCTGACCGCAACTACTTTAAAGTCCATCAATGAGTGTGATGGTCCACAGAATTCAGTACATTTTCCATGGAATACGCCTTCCTCACTAGCATCCAAAAACATTTCGTTTGTGTTACCGGTTGGGTTGACGTCCATCTTACCTGCTATTGACGGGACCCAGAATGAGTGTATGACATCATCTGACGTCATAGATAAGTATACCTTTCGATCTGTAGGGATATAAAGCTCTTGACTTGTAGATATATCCATATCCCGGTACTCAAAGTGCCACCAGAACAATTTACCAGTAACATCAATCCAGATCGCATCTTGTTCTGCACCTTCTTCATCTACTTCCGGAGTCACATCCGCAAGTGCGAAGGTATATTGAACTGTTGGAACAGCCAAAATTAATAAAAGAATTATTGGAATGACCGTCCATAAAGTCTCTAGAGCATGGTTCCCCTCTACTTGCTTTGGCATGAAGTCTTTTCCGACTTTTCTTTCTCGGAATTTAACGACTACATACATATAGATAATCATTACAACTACAAAAACAAATAACATAATGACAATACTTAAGATCATTAGATCAAAAAGCATTTGAGAACCTTCACCTTTTGGTTGAAGAGTACTAATAAAAGGTTCACCACAGCCAGTCAATACTAATGCAAGTAATGATAGTACGAACACAGCTTTGAACCTGCTCATCCACCCTTTCATTTCCATTGATACCTCTCTTTCTCTTTTTCATTCTTATGGTGAGTATATTATATAAATATAATTAAGAAAAATATTTTCTTAATTGAATCACAAAAATGCAGGGATTGTAGCGACTATCAACCCTATGAAAAATAATGTCAAGTAGTTTAATGAATATATGAACATCCACCTTGCCCACTTATCATCATCTTTCATTTTGAAGCCGTAAACGGCTAGTGCTACCCATCCGATGTTCAATAATGTAGCAAAGATTAAAAACGTAATACCTAATGAGAAGAAATAATAAGGTAATGGCATTAAACAGATTGTGTAGATCATTATCTGTCTTTTAGTTATACCATTTCCATAAACTACAGGAAGCATTGGAATTCCTGCTTTAGCATACTCATCTCGCTTCATAATTGCAAGAGCGAGAAAATGAGGGGTCTGCCAAATGAACATAATCAAAAATAATACAAAGGCAACAGGATGAAGTGTAGAATCAATAGCTGCCCATCCAATTAAAGGTGGTGCTGCACCTGAGAAACTTCCTACCACAGTATTAATAGTGTATTTACGCTTTGACCACATGGTGTATAAGACTACATATACAAACCAGCCTATAAACCCGAAGACCGCAGCCATAGGTGTGGTCAAATATAAAAGAATTAGACCTAATATGGAAAAACTGATTCCCATCCCTAGAATCACTGATAACGGGATTGTCCCAGTGATTGTTGGTCGTTTACTTGTTCGAGACATGTTTTGATCAATATCACGGTCGTAATAATTGTTGATTACACAACCGCCTGCAATTACCAATGCTGTCCCCGCCATGACCAACAGGAAGGTATCCCAGTGGCTAAAAAATAATTGATCTGTAAAATATAGAGCTAACCAAAAACCTGCAAATGCTGTCATTAAATTTGAATTGATGATTCCTATTTTAATGAGGGCTAGAAAATCGCCCCAAAGTGACTTCACACTTACAGATGAACTATCGACAAAATGCGATGAGGTTGTCTCTAAAGAACGAGGTTCTTGCATGTTTCTCGACCTTCCTCCCATACTTGCATTTAATAAAACAAGCACATTAATCTCCAAAAAATCATGCTTTCCAAACACAACAATATTGTATCACGGAATTGACTTTACTTCTATTTAATCATATAAAAACATTTTTAGATGTGAAAAAAATGTGAAATGTATAGACTTTGATTAAATTAGCATATTCTAATGAATTGTGTCACTATAGACTAAGAAAAATTCAGATCAGTTATGAATTGTTATAAATTTGTAACCATTCATCTTTCCAATTGATCTGCGGATATATTACGATAGTAGAAGAGTTTAATTGTACTCTTTAATGTACTGAGGTGACCCATATAATGAATAATTCGTTAAACCATAAAGTAATCGCGACACTCTCTTTAATAAGTATGTTGTTTGTATTAATTGGGGGAGCGCTCGTCACTAAAACAGAATCAGGTTTAGGCTGCGGCAGAAGTTGGCCGCTTTGTAATGGTGAACTAATTCCATCTACAATTACTGCTGAACTAGTCATCGAATTCAGTCACAGAGTAATGTCAGGATTTGCGATCATCCTTATACTTATCCTTTCTTATATTGCTTGGAAATATTATCGACATATAGAAGAAACGAAGTTTTTAATCTTTATGTCTTTACTTTTCATTGTAATTCAATCGTTGTTAGGAGCAGCTGCAGTCCTTGTAGAGCAAACAAGTGTAATAAAGGCATTGCATTTCGGTATTTCTTTAGTTTCATTTGCAGCAGTCTTTCTATTGACGCTAATTATTTTCAATGTAGATGAAAAGTTTCATACAAAACAAGCAAGCATCCCTGTCAAAATTAAAAATCAATTTTATAGTCTTCTGGTGTACACCTTAGTAGTTGTATACACAGGAGCGCTGGTCAGACATAAACAAGCTAGTCTGGTTTGCAGAGATTGGCCATTCTGTTTTAACGATCAAGCATTAGCTATTGGCAGTTACTCTTTACAACAGTGGATCCAAATGGGACATCGACTATTGGCTGGTCTTTTATTAGTTTGGGTTGTACTTTTGTTGATTCACATTCTCAAAAATTATAGAAGTAATCGATTTTTAGTGGTGAGTTGGTCGATTGCAGCCTCATTAATTGTGTTACAAGTTTTACTAGGTGCCTTAGTAATAATCACATTAATGAATGTTGTATTCGCCCTCATGCACGCATTAATTATTTCACTATTTTTTGCTCTACTTTGTTACTTAGTAATGATTGCTAGAAGAACAAAAAAGGACTAATCGAGGAATCGATTAGTCCTTTTTATTTGCTATCATTCCATTTCAATTAATAAATCATTTGTCTCTAACGATTCACCATTTGAGACTGAAATACTCTTTATTTTCCCTTCAAAAGGAGCTTGAATAGTAGTTTCCATCTTCATGGCTTCTGTGATCATCAAATGATCATTCTTCTTCACTTGCTCGCCCTCTTTAACTAGAACCTCGACTACTGTTCCAGGCATCGAAGCAGCTAAATGCTTCGGATTATTTTTGTCTGCCTTCACGCGTTGTTGCTGAATATCTTTCACACTTTCATCTCTAACAACAACTTCACGCGGTTGTCCGTTCAATTCGAAGTAAATTACTCTCGTTCCATCTCTCTGTGCTTCACCGATCGATACAAGTTTAACAATCAATGTCTTACCTTGTTCAATCTCTACTGAAATTTCTTCACCTAGTCTCAAGCCATACAAGAATGCTGGTGTATCTAATACAGATACATCACCATATTGGTCGACGAACTCTTGGTATTCCATAAAAACTTTAGGGTATAACGCATAGGAGATAATCTCAAATGGCGTTACTTGCCTATCTAATTTTTCGTACAACTGCTCTTTGAGCGCCTCGAAATTGACATCTTTCAAATTTTCACCAGGACGTTCTTCGATAGCTTTTCGCCCTTTTAAAATAATTCGTTGTAACTCTTTTGGAAAGCCTTGATATGGTTGTCCAATGTGGCCTTGGAAAAATTCTACAACTGAATCAGGGAAATCCAACGATTCTCCCTTTTCATATACATCATCCACCGTTAAGTCATTCTGAACCATGAACAAAGCCATATCTCCTACAATTTTTGAAGATGGTGTAACTTTGACAAGGTCCCCGAACATATCATTGACTCTTCGATACATTCTTTTAACAAGATCCCATTGCTCTCCTAAACCAACTGCTTTGGCCTGCTGTTGTAAATTACTATATTGCCCACCTGGCATCTCATGGAAATAAACTTCAGTATGTGGTGCGTTCATTCCACTTTCGAATGTTGAGTAGTACTTTCTTACATCTTCCCAATATCTAGCCAACTCTTCATATGCAGTAATATTCAAGTCTGGTTGGCGAGCATGATGCTCCAAGGCATAGTAAAGACTATTTGCACTTGGTTGTGAAGTATTACCAGCAACAGAACTGACAGCAACATCCACTGCATCTACTCCTGCGTCCACCGCTCTTGAATACATCATTATTCCATTCCCACTTGTGTCATGAGTGTGGAGGTGGATTGGGATTGAAATTTCTTCTTTCAAAGCTGTAATCAGTTTATAAGCAGCTTCAGGTTTCAAAAGGCCTGCCATATCTTTGATTCCTAAAATATGAGCCCCAGCAGCTTGTAACTCTTTAGCCAAATTCACATAATAATCTAAATCGTACTTAGGTCTATTAGGATCCATGATATCGCCTGTATAGCACATGGATGCTTCAGCTATTTTATTTTGCTTTCTAACTGCTTCAATAGCTAATTTCATTCCTTCGACCCAGTTCAAGCTGTCGAAGATTCTAAAAACATCTATTCCTGCAGAAGCACTTTTCTCAACAAAATCTTCAATTACATTGTCTGGATAATTCTTATACCCTACTGCATTACTCGCTCTAAGTAACATCTGGAACATTACATTTGGCATTTTTTCACGAAGTTGCATCAAACGCTCCCAAGGGTTCTCACGAAGAAAACGATAAGAAACATCAAACGTAGCTCCGCCCCACATCTCTACAGAGAATAAATTAGGGAGTAACTTAGAAGTCGGTTCCGCAATTTGTAGCAAATCTTTTGAACGAACCCTTGTAGCTAGTAAAGATTGATGTGCGTCCCTGAATGTTGTGTCAGTGAGCATAACTTCTTTTTGGTTTTTCAACCATTCAGCTACAGCCTCAGGGCCTTTTTCATCCAACAGCTGCTTCGTTCCTCTACCAAATTCAGTTTCTGGTAATTCAGGCATTCTCGGAGATGGGAAAAGAGGTTTTTTCTCCATTCCGGTATTCATCGGTCCATTTACGGTTGTGTATCCCAAGAAGGAAAGTAGCTTTGTTCCACGGTCTTTCCGCTTTGAGAATACAAAAAGTTCTGGTGAGGTATCAATGAATGTCGTGTCGTATGTTCCGTTGACGAACTTCTCATGTAAAATGACATTCTCTAAGAAAGGAATGTTTGTTTTAATACCTCTGATTCTGAACTCCTTCAAGTTACGCACCATTTTACTCGATGCTTGCTTGAATGTCAGAGCCCATGTAGATACTTTCACTAACAGAGAATCATAGTGAGGTGATATTACAGCGCCTTGGAATCCATTACCCGCATCTAAGCGTACTCCAAACCCTCCACCTGTTCGATAAGCCATGATCTTACCTGTGTCTGGCATAAAGTTATTTAACGGATCCTCAGTAGTTACACGTGATTGAATAGCAAAACCATGTGTTGAAATATCTTTTTGTTCAGGAATGCCTATTTCTTCACTGTGCAAGGTGTGGCCCATTGCAATTTTCAATTGAGTCTGTACAATGTCAACACCTGTTATCATCTCAGTAATCGTATGCTCGACTTGCACTCGTGGATTTACTTCAATAAAGTAAAAACCTTCACTTGTAACTAAAAATTCTACTGTTCCAGCATTCACATAGTTAACGCTTTCCATTAACTTTACAGCAGCATCATTAATCTCATCTCGTTGCTGATCTGTAAGAGAAACACTTGGGGCGATTTCAACAACTTTTTGATGACGACGCTGAATAGAGCAATCCCTCTCAAACAAATGAACTAAATTACCTTCATTGTCCCCTAAAATCTGAACTTCGATATGTTTAGGCTGTTCGATCAACTTCTCAACATATACTTCGTCACTACCAAAAGCAGCTTTCGCTTCAGATTTAGCTCGGTCATATGCATCTTTCAGGGATTCTTTAGTACGTACTATACGCATCCCCCTACCGCCTCCACCAAGAGCTGCTTTAATCATGATCGGTAAGCCATGATGATCGACAAATTCTTCTACTTCTTTAACCGACTCCACAGGACCATCAGTACCAGGTATCACAGGAATATCTGCTTTGATAGCCTGTTCTCTCGCCTTCACTTTATCACCAAATACATCTAATAAACCACTAGATGGACCGATGAATGTTATTCCTTCCTCTTCACACCGCTTGGCAAAATGAATATTCTCTGAGAGAAAACCATAGCCAGGATGAATCGCATCTACTCCAACTTTCTTTGCGATTTCAATGATTCCTTCAATGTCTAAATAAGCATCAATTGGTTTCTTACCTTCACCGACAACATAAGCCTCATCTGCTTTGTAGCGGTGGTACGAACCAGTATCTTCCTCTGAATATATAGCTACCGTGCGGATATTAAGTTCTGTACAAGCCCTAAATACTCTTATGGCAATTTCTCCACGATTGGCAACTAACACTTTGTTAAAATTTTGTATGTCTGTCATGTTGGTCCCTCCAATTTCTCTAGATCTTCTTTTGTTATAATTCTACAAAAAATGACTAATTCCTGCTAAAATGAACGATTATTCATTTTTTTATATAATAAAAACTCAAACATAGACCTATTAATAAGTCCAAGTTTGAGTTTAAATCATGATGATGGATGTGACTGTTGATCAGACTGCTGTGCTTGAGCTGCTTCATGTAGAGCACTCAATTCTCTTTCTAAGTTTTCTAGAATCTGTTTGCCTGTAGTATCTTGAATCAAATTCAATCTCACGGCAAAATGGATTTCTCTAGAAAGACCAAACATCTGTGTATCTAAAACCTCTTCATAAAGAGGGCATTGAGGCATCATTAAGTTATCCATCTGTACTTTTATCAACTGAAGAATCTTATCTGCATCTGCCTTTAAGAGGGCTAGAGCTTGTTCATTTTCTTCAAGCGCTACTTTCGATGACACAGAAATTCCCCCTCACATTTTAAATAGGTATCTATTTATTAATATTATCGTTTCGCCTCTCAAAATGCAAGAGAATGAGGGGAGCAAGTACTAAAACATGGACCATCTTTTTTCCTCTGCAAGTTTTTCAAGCAATTGCATTCCAACTACACTGTTCCCTTTTTTATCAAGAGCTGGTCCGAATACTGCTATGCCACCGTTCTTTTTCAATACACCCATGATTGCACCGGACACTCCACTTTTAGCAGGAATGCCAACATTAATAGCGAAAGTACCTGAGGCATCATACATTCCACAGGTTACCATGAACGTTTTACAAATTCGTGCTACATGAAGTGGAATCAGAGGATTGTTCGTATCAGGGTCTCGACCATCATTCGCAAAAACTGCAGCGATCCGTGCGAGTTTCTGCACATTGATATTTATAGCACATTGCTTCGTATAAACATCAAGCAATTCTTCCACGCTTCCGGTAATGATTCCATGCTGTTTCATAAAATAACAAAGAGCTCGATTAAGAAACGCGGTTTCGAACTCTGACTTTGCCACTTCTTCATCGTAAGTAATAGAAGGATCATCAGTCAGCAAACGAACCAATTTAAGAATTTCTTCAACCATCTCTTCTGAATCTCTACCACGGATCATATTCGTAACAGCAAGAGCCCCGGCATTTATCATTGGGTTAAAAGGCTTTGCAGGTGTATTCACTTCCAGTTTGGCTACCGAATAAAAAGGATCACTTGATGGTTCTTTGCCAACTCTTGAAAAAACTGCCTTTTCCCCGTGCTGAACTAAGGCCAAAGCTAAAGTAAGTACTTTAGAAATACTTTGGAGCGTGAAAGTGTACTCAAACTGACCAGCTTTCATCACTTCATCCCCAATAGGATAGTAAGCAACAGCATTTATTTCAGGTTGTTGGTTTGCAAGAGCAGGTATATAATCTGCAACTTTACCATTGTTTGCATAAATTCGTACGTGTTCCAACCACTGATGTAAGTCTTTTTCAAATATTTTTTCCATAAATTAATCACTCCTTAATGCATCGATGGTCAATGTTCGATATACTTGATAGGAATTCTTTTAAAAAGAGGTGACCATAATGATTGTACAACTTAATGGAAATGTTAATTTCCCGATCACTTTAGATCCAACTGTATGGATATTCGACGATCGTAAAATCGAGCTAGATAAAGTATTTCATACACCTTCAGATGAAGAAACCGACGATGGTAAACAGGAAGTTTGGGACCGAAACGAATATCAGCAACAAATCAGGCCGCCGGTAAACAAAAGTATTTCTAGATATGAGCGCAAAAAGGTATTGGAGAACAGCTATGTAATGCCTATCAGACACTTCATTCATAATGCGGAACCGAGTGTGGAAGCTACTGAGGCTGTACTACATACAAACGAAGGAGAAGTGACAATCACTTACCAACAACTGCTAGAATCTTTATTACTTTTTGCATTAGATGGAAAGCCATTAAGAGAAAATGGACCTGTCCAAGTTCTTTTCGGTGATGGATCAAATCAAGATGAACCGATTCAAGGTGTCCACACTATAACTGTTCACTAATTGTTCAGTTTTCATCAAAATAATATATAATTACCATCAATTACCTCTCATGAACTCCTTTTTTCTAAGCAAAATAAAGAAAAAAGGAGTTCATGATTTTTTATGGATTATAAAGGGTTAAATATCATGATGTTCATCATATTATTTTTGGCAGGATGCATGTCACAACAAAATCAAGGTGGTCCTTCCTTAGAAGAACCTACTCCAATTAGTGACTCTGAGATTGAACAGTCAAATGAGCATAGTAATCAACAAGCTGCTAAACGTCTATCTCAACTAGCTTCAGATGTTCCAAATGTGCAAGATGCTACGGCTGTCGTTTTCGGTTCGTATACAATTGTCGGAGTTGATGTTGATGGTGATCTAGATCGCTCCAGAGTCGGGACAATCAAATACTCAGTTGCGGAAGCCATTAAACACGACCCATTTGGCCATTATGCGTTTGTTATAGCTGACGCAGATATCACTGACCGTTTGCGAAAAATGAATGAACGAATAAGACAAGGTCATGCAGATGAAGCAATACTTGATGAAATCTCCAATTTAGTCGCGAGATTCATTCCAGAAACACCGCCTAAAGAAACAGCCCCAAATCCTAACAACCGACCTAATGAAGATAACCAGGAACAGGGACCTGTAGAAAACATACGTAACGACCAATCAAAAGAAGAAACTGAATAAAGTCTAAGTAGAAATGACACCTCCCTTGACTAAAGGGAGGTGTTTCTATTTGTCATCTTTTTCATCAGTTTTTACTTCATTATAGTATTGAACGCCGAACTGTGAACCCTCAGAAACCATATCTGCATTTTCGATGTGATCAGTTTCAGGCTTCCCTGCTTTATCAATAGGAAAGTCATCCTCTTTAGTTAATTTCTTTTTCATACTTTGAAATTGTTGATTGATTTTGCTACGACGATTTTCATCTGTAAAAATATAAGCACCAAGGGCTGCTCCTGCTGCAACTACTGAAGATATCAAAGTCTTTTTCTTATTCATAATAAACCCTCCAATTCGCTTTCTACTTTCATATTTTCCCCAAAGATTTGATTTCAAACATTACTGTTCAATACAAAACATCGCCTATACATGGTATAATGTCTTTATCTAGAGGTGATTCATATGAGAGTGAAATGTGTTTTATGTGACAATGTTGAAAAGATTGAATCTTTCTCATTAGAAGCGAAACAATTGAGGAAACGTCGCAAACAAACTTATTTGTGCCCTAATTGTTACGAGCGCATTGGGAAGCAAATTGTAGAAAAGAAATCCAGAAATTAAAAAGGTTGCCCTTTTATGGGCAACCTTTCTGTCTATTCTGCTTCATTTTTTCTTTCTCGATGTAAACGCAATCGATAAACCCCTAGAATCAATGCAATGACAAAGAGCACTTCAATCATGGGTAGACGAGCAATCAACGTAAACAAGGTCAACACTAAACACCCAACCGCTAATAGAACGTAAATAAAGAGCGATTTCATTAGAGGTAATTTTTTTGCGAACCCAAGTTTGTATGTAATTATTGCCAATATCGTTATTGCTATGAAGAGACCCCAAAATCCTGCCTCTCCTCCAATATCGATTAGAAAAAATTCTTCGAATGGCCATATTTTAAAATCTTCTATGACTTCTTCTTGTGGTCGTTCATCCATCAAGAATCCTCCTCAAGTTTAATACCATTCTCATCATACAAAATGTTGAAGAAAATAGCTATCCAAAAATAAATGTTTTCAAAAATTGTCACATCATGTACACTTATCACAGATAAGAGGTGAAGAGAATGAAACATCATCAAAAAATGTTCCTATTAGCAATCGCAGTTGTACTCTGTTTCATTGCTACAGCGATTGTCATCAGTTATCAAAATTATGGTTTAATGACACTATTCTTCTTAAGTGGCATTGGACTTATGGGATATGGTTTACGTTTAAAAAGGAATTACCAAAGCAATCAAGACAATGGATAAACCTCTATCCATTGTCTTTTTGTTGTATGAAGGTAAGTAATGACTGGTGAATCGAACGATTGGAACAAATTACAGTATTGCCAGTCATCATATCCAATTCACTTCCATCTACTCTCGTTGTAATGCCACCCACTTCTTCTACCAGGATTTTACCTGCAGCAATATCCCATGGTTGAAGACGCATAGTTATATAGGCGTCAATAATACCTTCAGCAATGAACGCAAATTCCAATGCTGCTGAGCCGTATGACCTTGTTCCTTTAACTTTCCTGACAAGCTCATGAATCTTCTTTTCATTCAATCGTCTATTGGGGATCGCCCAAAAATTATTGATTCCGACTAGAGCGTCGTCTAATCTTTTATGCGGATCAATGTTTGGCAATCGTTCACCATTTTTATAAGACCCTCTTCCCCTCACCGCTTCATATAGAGTGTCATCCATTACGTCATAAATGAGCCCGATTTCACCAATGCCATCTATGTAGATGCCTATCGAAATAGCAAAAAATCGTTGTTGGTGCACAAAATTCATCGTGCCATCAATCGGATCTATTATCCAAACAACTCCATCTAATGAATGGACTTCGTCACCCATCCCTTCCTCACCAAGAACTTTGTGATCGGGATAGACGGAAAATATTTGATCAATGAAATATTGCTCGGTTTTTTTATCGATTTCGGTTACTAAATCTGTCGCATCCTTTTTTGTTTCTACCTCATAAGGTTCTTTCATATCTTGCTTTATTTGCTTTCCTGCATTTAATATCCATTCTTTTGCTTTCTCCAAATATTCATCAACATGTGATTGAGCCATATATAAGTGATCTCCTTTTTGAGAAAAACTTGGCTTCTCGCCAATTCCTAATAGCGAAAGCCTTAGTTTTTCACATACTTTAATCTTTTAACAACGTTAAACATTCTTAAAGTGTAAAATTCCTTATTACCTTATCATATCAAAATTAAACAATTGATTCAGCCTGCTTGCTTATTGCTATAATTATAAAAGGTGTGAGGACTATGCTAAAATAATAAAAGAAGAATCATTGAAAGGGTGACAATCTTGGGTTCATTTACAGGTTTTGCACAAAAAGATTTTGATGTATTTAAAATTGACGGTCTTGACGCCAGAATGGAAGCATTAAAAAGCCGTATATCGCCAAAGCTTGAAGCTATAGCCAATGAGCTTCAGCCTGAATTAACATCACTTACAGGAGATGAGATGCACGTCCATGTTGCAAAACATTTGCGACGTACTACTAATCCGCCTGATGATACTTGGGCAGCATTAGCAAACAATAATCGAGGCTATAAAAAGCTGCCTCACTTTCAAATAGGTATGTGGGAAACACATGTCTTCATTATGTTCGCTGTCATTTATGAAAGTCCAATAAAAGGTGATTTCGCAAAACAACTTAAACAAAATAAGTCTGAAGTATTAAAAGAGATACCCGATAATTTTGTCTGGTCAAAGGACCATACTAAACCAGAAACAATTCCTCACCAGGAGATGAAGGACGGGGAGTTTGTCCGTATAGTCGATCGCCTTGAGAATGTGAAGAAAGCAGAAATCCTCTGTGGAGTCACGGTCGATCGCAAAGATCCACGTTTAAAAAACAAGAAAGAGTTTCTGAAATTATGCGAAGATACGTTCAAACAGACATCTAAATTGTATAATATGACTAAACAGTTAAGTACGTAATAAAAGTCGGCCATAATAGCCGACTTTTTATTTTTTCATAATTATAAAATCATTATTTTCGTCTTTTTTTGCTGCTTGGACTACTCGATAAGGGACATATCCTGATTGTTTTTCAAAATCCTTGCACAGAGTTTTCTCTTCACTTTTAGATGGAACGATCTTTTTGAATTTATTATATTTCTCCATGATCTCTTCTTTTTTTGCTTTACTTTCATAGGCTCTCTCTACGATTTGATAGAAATCGATCACTTCCATCATTTCCTCTTTCGACCACTCCATGTCTAAGGGATAGTTGTACTCCATTGTATCTCTCCTTTTTAAAAATTCTCCAACCTTTCTTTTACAGAAGCGATATCTTTCTCAATACTTACGAACAATTCTTCAACGGTTGGCACATCATCGATACGCATAGATACTTGTCCAGCCCAAGCAAATCCCTCTTCCTGCGCACCTTCGTAAATATATCTTTTATTTGCTTCACCACTGATATAATCTTTCAATCCTTCATACCCAACATCTTGGTTTTCTAATTGCAATATTTGATCAGTCCATGAGTTTTTTAGAGCTCTTGCTGGTGCACCTATAGATCGTTTAATCATTACGGTTGATTTCTCATCCGCTTCAAGTAATGCTTTTTTATATGATTCATGAGCATGTATACACTCTTTTGTAGCTATGAACCTTGTGCCCATTTCGATTCCTTCCGCTCCTAAAGCAAGTGCAGCCATTAGCCCTCTTCCGTCGCTAATCCCTCCAGAAGCAATCACTGGGATAGTAACAGAATCGACAACATCAGGGGTCAATACGAATGTTCCAATATCATCACGACCTAAATGGCCCCCACCTTCATGTCCTACTACCATTACTGCATCTGCTCCCAGTTCCTCAGCTTTGATAGCTTGCCTTTTTGCAGCAACTAGTACAAGCTTTTTAATACCTGTTCCTTTCACCATGTCAAGAACAGGCTTGGGATTTCCCCCAGTTACTGAAATAGCAGATACGTTTTCGTCTATAGCCACCTGGACCATATGTTCAAATGGTCTTCCATGTTGACCAATCGCAAAATTAACTCCAAAGGGCTTATCAGTCATTTTTTTAACTTTTTTAATCTCGTTCCTCAACTCTTCTTCATTCGCCAAGCTCATAGCAGTTATTTGCCCCAAGCCGCCAGCATTAGACACCGCTGCAGCAAGCTCTGCATATGCAAGGTGAGCCAATCCACCTTGGATAATTGGTAGACGTATCGAAAGTAATTCAGTTACTTTTGTATTCATAGGTCGTGCCTCCATCATGATTATGATTTTTTGAACATATAAAGCCACATGAATGTTAATGATTGTCTCAAATCGGTAGAAAGTTGCTCCAATAATCTTTTATCCACTCCACGTTTGTAAATGCCTTCTGAATCAATGACTTCCAAACCTAGTTCATTTGCCAGTTGTTTCAGTTCCCAAGGCATCATTGTGTTGCATATAACAGGCTCTCCATATACCCGCCTATAGCTATTGACTCGCGGTTTAGCAGTTGGTCCCAGGATACCTATACAAAGGGTTCCGCCATCTTTAACTACTCTCATCATTTCCTTTAGTCCTTCCACTGGAACTTCAGACCACTCCAAAGCATTAATCGCAATTAAAGAATCGAAGCTTCCAGTTGAAAAAGGTAGCTCAAGCATATCTGCCTGATAAAAAGTTAGGTCAGTCATTTTCTCTGATACACGTTCTCTGCAAATACGGATCATTTCTTCGGAGAGGTCCACACCCGTAACCTTATAACCTGCCTTCATGAGTTTAAAAGAACCATAACCATCTCCACAACCAATGTCAATAATAGAAGTCCCTTTAGGATTATTTCTTTCGTAAAAAGGTACTATAGCCTTTCGACTACCTTCTTCCCACATTTCCTTACTGTTTGCATTCCAAAATGAAGCTCGTTCATCCCATTTCTTTTGAGCTTCTAAATGCCACTTGAATGTATCCTCCATTATGTACACCTACTTCTTCAATATTACTTTTCATTTTACCAATTCATCACATTTAGAACTAGTATAACGAAAAAACACATGCACCTTCTCATTAATGTACAAATTAGGACAAAAGAAAACCAGAGCACGTTTGCTCTGGTTCAATTTGCATTACTTCTTCTTATGACAGTCACAATTATTGCTATAAAGCGTCGTCACTTTATTATGCTCGAAGTGCTCAATAATACGTTGGCAAGTTGAACAGATGATAGTTCCCAAAATCAAGGCACCCCTTTCAAATAAGGTTATAATTATAATATTACAATCAGTATAATGTGTTACACTAATTAAATCAATAGGTTACAACAATTATTTTAATTAGTGTAATTAAGTTATTTTGTTACATACTAAATACCCCCTTATGATTGTATTAAACATAAGGGGGTAAAATTCGTAATTATATTTTTTTCTTATTGATTAGGGCCCTCGATTAATGCAGGGTTCAGCATTTCAAATCCTTTATCTCTAAGACCATTCACTATGTCTTCAAGAGCATCTTTCGTCCACTCACGATCATGCATCAAAAGATTTGCGCCATTCAATAGATGTTGTGTTTCAACCATGATTTCAGCCAGAGCCTCTTTTTCCATATAACCTTGAGTGAAATCATACCCATAGGACCAATTCATCAATAGCATTCCTTCATCTGCAACTAACTGTTTTGCAAAATCAGTATTTACGCCATGTGGAGCTCTAAAGTACTTTGGTTTTTCACCTGTAACTTCTTCAATCAACTTACTTAAGCTTAATATTTCCTCTTTTTGTTCTTCTTCAGAAATGTTACTTAAATTTGTATGCCCGTATGTATGATTTCCGATTGGAAAGCCCATTTCATGTATCTGTCGGATAATATCCTTCTTTTCTTCAGATTCCATGAATATCCCGTTCACAAAGAAAATCGCAGGTGCGTTCAGTTCTTTCAATGTTTCAGCCATTTGTAGAGCGTACTTATCAGGTGCATCATCTATCGTCAATAAAACAACTTCAGATGGAGCATCATTTATCGGTTTAAAAGACCAGTGGTCAGTCATTTGATACTGAGGTTCTTTGTTTTCTTCTACAACTTCTGTAGAATCATCTTCCTCATTACTTACATCATCTTCCTTGGTACTTTCATTCTCTTCCGAACCACTTTCTTGCTCATCACTTTTATCTTCATCTGTTTCAGGCTCATCTTGTGTTGTATCATCGTTATCTTCGCCTTTTTCAGATTCATTATTCTCATTTTTCTCTTGTTCTTCTGCTAAAAGTTCATCTTCGCTCGGTTCGCTTTCACTAGAACATGCGACCATAACTATACAAGTCAATAGAATCAATAGAATTTTTATTTTATGCAATGATGTTCCCCCTTAGTATGTATTGCTTTAATTATAAACTATTTTATAGATAACTGTAATAAGACTTTTTGACAATTTTTAATAAAAAATTCTATTTATTGTAGTGATTAGAGAGACTTAAAGATATTAAAGTAAGTAAAAAGTTTATTGGTACATTAGAATTCACATTAATAATCAACACAAAAAGAAGCTTGCCGAAGAATCGACAAGCTTCCTACTTTTAAAATTATTTTGTAATGTGAATTGGCATACCCATTGCCAGTTCTGCAGCTTCCATCACTGTTTCACCTAATGAAGGGTGAGCATGAATCGTCAATGCTAAGTCCTCAGCTGTCATACCGGATTCGACTGCAAGGCCGATTTCCGCAATAATTTCACTAGCGTCAGGGCCAGCAACTTGACCACCAATGACTAAACCATCAGATTTACGAGTGATTAATTTTACAAAACCATCTGAGTCATTCAGAGACAATGCACGGCCGTTTGCTCCAAATGGGAACTTCGCAGCTTTAACATCATAACCAGCCTCTTTTGCACTTGCTTCAGAATGTCCAACTGTAGCTAACTCAGGGTCAGAGAATACTACTGCTGGAATTCCTAGATAATCGATCTCAGATTTCTCTCCACTAATAGCCTCTGCAGCAATCTTACCTTCATAAGAAGCTTTGTGTGCTAGTGGCGGCCCTTCTACGATATCACCAATTGCATAGATGTTATCAAGATTTGTACGGCACTGTTTATCGATTTTAATCAAGTTGTTATCGTCTAGTTCTAGACCGATATCTTCAAGACCCATCTCATCAGTATTCGGACGGCGCCCAACTGTAACTAAAAGATAATCAGCGTCGATTGATTTTTCTTCGCCTTTAACTTCATATTTAACAGTTACGCCATCATCTTTTTCTTCAACACCTTGAGCCATAGCTTCAGTAATTACTTCAACGCCTTTACCTTTTAAGCGCTTCTTAACTAGTTGAGTCATTTGTTTTTCGAATCCGCCCAAAATGTCCTTGGTACCTTCTAAAATTGTTACTTCAGTACCAAAACTAGCGTATGCTCCCCCTAGCTCTGTACCGATATAACCTCCACCGATTACGACCATTTTCTCTGGAATCTCTTTCAGGTTCAACCCACCAGTAGAGTCAAGTACACGATCAGAATATGGGAAAGGCTTTAATTCAATCGGACGTGAACCAGTTGCTATGATACAGTTTTTGAACTTATAAGTTTGAGATTGTTTATCGTCCATGATCTTACAAGTGTTTTTGTCCACGAAATAAGCTTCACCTTTAACGATGTCCACTTTATTGGATTTCAATAATCCTTCAACACCGCCGGTCAACTTTTCAACAACTTTACCTTTCCATTCTTGCACTTTATCAAAGTCAACAGAAACTTTTTCTGCTACAATTCCCATGTCTTCAGAACCATTCGCATGTTCATAGCGATGACCTGCTGAGATTAACGCTTTAGAAGGTACACAACCAACATTCAAGCAAACCCCACCAAGATTGTCTTTATCGACGATTGTTACCTTTTGGCCCATTTGTGCGGCACGAATAGCGGCAACATAGCCACCAGGTCCCGCTCCAACTACTAGAGTATCTACTTCTTCCGGAAAATCTCCTACTACCATAATCTACGCCTCCATCATAATTAATTGTGGATCATTCAATAAACGTTTCACGTGATTCATTGCATACTGTGCGGTTGCACCATCGATCATACGATGGTCGAATGTCAGTGAAACAGCTAGTACTGGTGCTACAACCACTTCACCATCGCGAACTACTGGTTCTTCACTGATTCTACCAATTCCTAAGATAGCTACTTCAGGATGATTGATGACTGGTGTGAAGAACTTACCTCCAGCTGAGCCGATATTAGTGATTGAGCAAGAACCACCTTTCATTTCTTCTGATGATAGTTTACCATCTTTCGCTTTAGTAGCAAGTTCATTGATTTCAGATGAAATATCGAAAATTGATTTACGATCAGCATCTTTAACAACTGGTACTAACAATCCTTTATCGGTGTCTGCAGCAATACCAACGTTGTAATAATGCTTATGAATAATCTCCTCGGTTTCATCATCGAAAGAGATATTCAGTATCGGATATTTCTTAAGTGTTGAAACAAGCGCTTTTACTACATAAGGTAGATAAGTCAACTTGATATCTTGTTCAGCTGCGACCTCTTTGAACTTTTTACGATGGGCAACTAGTTCGGATACATCAACTTCATCCATGAGTGTAACATGAGGTGCAGTGTGCTTAGAATGAACCATCGCTTTTGCAATCGTACGACGGATTCCACTGATTTTCTCACGTGATTCAGGGTATTCACCTTTTGGTTGTGATTGCTTAGTTTCCTTCTCTGAAGCTTCGGAAGTCTCATCAGATTGTTCTGAATCAGCTTGAGCATCCTCTTGATCACCGCTCAGGTATTTATCAATATCTTCTTTTAAGATACGACCATTTTTACCTGATCCAGAAACTTTTTGGATATTGACTTCATTTTCACGTGCATACTTACGTACAGATGGCATTGCAATTACACGCTCACCTGTGTCTTCTTCAGAATCTTCATCTTTTGACTTAGGTTGTTCTTTTGACTTAGATTCTTCTTTTTTATCAGATTTCTCTGCAGAATCATCTTTTTCTGATGCTTCTTCCTTCTCTGAATCTTTATCTTCCTGTTCGGCAGATTTTTCTTCAGCTTTAGCATCTTCTTTTTCATCAGAATCTTCGTCGTCGTCAGAGTCATCATCTTCCGAATCAATTTTAATGATAACGTCACCAACAACCGCTGTTTCTCCTTCACCTACTAATACTTCTTCGATTGTTCCGTCTACTGGAGATGGAATTTCTACAACGGCTTTGTCGTTTTGTACCTCACACAGGACGTCATCTTCTTTAATTTCATCGCCTTTTTTTACGAACCACTTTGCGATTTCACCTTCATGGATTCCTTCACCAATATCGGGTAGTTTAAATTCAAAGGCCACTGGCTTTCCCTCCTATTCTAATTCATGATTAAAAGTTTAAAGATTCTTTTGCTTTTTCAATGATGTTTTCATAATTAGGTAACCAAATTTCTTCTGCTTCTGAGAATGGATAAACAGTATCAGGTGCAGTAACTCGAAGTACAGGTGCTTCCAAGTGTAAGATCGCACGTTCTTGAATTTCAGAAACGATACTTGCAGCAATACCAGCTTGGCGTTGTGCTTCTTGTACTACTACCGCACGATTTGTTTTCTTTACGGATTCAACGATAGTTTCTACATCAACTGGACTAACGGTACGTAAGTCGATTACCTCAGCGTTGATATCTTCTTTTTCCAATTCTTCAGCAGCTTTCATACATGCATGCACCATTGCGCCATAAGCTACAAAAGTGATGTCGCTACCTTCTCTTTTAATTTCAGCTTTACCTAAATCAATCGTATACTCTTCCTCTGGTACTTCTTCTCTGAATGAACGGTATAACTTCATGTGCTCTAAGAAGATTACAGGGTCGTTATCTCTGATTGATGAAATCAAAAGCCCTTTAGCATCGTAAGGATTAGATGGAATAACAACCTTCAAACCTGGCTGTTGAGCCATTAAACCTTCTAAACTATCTGCATGTAATTCAGGAGTGTGAACACCGCCACCGAATGGTGAACGAATAGTAATCGGTGCGTTCCAACGACCACCTGAACGGTAACGGAAGCGCGCAGCCTGTCCACTGATCGCATCCATCGCTTCGAAAACAAAGCCGAAGAATTGAATCTCAGGAACTGGACGGAAACCTTGTGTGGATAGCCCCGTAGCAAGCCCGATAATGCCTGATTCAGCCAATGGCGTATCAAAAACTCGTTCTTCTCCAAATTCTTCTTGTAAGCCTTCAGTCGCGCGGAAAACTCCTCCGTTTAAACCAACATCTTCACCGAACACTAAAACGTTATCGTCGTTCTTCAGTTCGGTTTGTAGCGCGTTCGTGATTGCTTGAATCATCGTCATTTCAGCCATGGGTTACTTCGACTCCTTTTCTTTATATTCTTCCATCTGCTCCTCTAAGTTAGCTGGAAGTTCGTCATACATAATGGACATTAGATCTGTCACTTTTTGTTTTTCGTATTTGTCAGCTTTTTTAACTGCTGCTTTAATTTCTTCTTTAGCTTTTTCCATCACTTCGTTTTCTTGCTCTTCAGACCATAAGTCTTTTCCTTCTAAGAATTTACGGAAGCGAACGATTGGATCTTTTTTCTCCCACTCGTCATCCATATCATCTGTACGGTAACGAGTCGGATCGTCCCCTGCCATAGTATGAGGTCCATAACGATAAGTCATTGTTTCGATTAAAGTAGGACCATCACCATTCACAGCGCGTTCACGAGCTTCTTTAACTACTTGATAGACAGCTAGCACGTCCATTCCATCTACAAGGAAACCTGGCAAACCAGCAGCTACAGATTTCTGAGCGATTGTAGATGCTGCAGATTGTTGTTCTACTGGAACAGAAATCGCAAATTGATTGTTTTGCACAACAAAAATAGCTGGAGCTTTGTAAGCACCTGCAAAGTTGATTCCTTCGTAGAAATCACCTTGAGAAGCACCACCATCACCAGTATAAGTGATTGCAACATTTTTCTTGTCACGACGCTTGAAACCTAATGCAACACCAGCAGCCTGTGTGATCTGAGCACCAATAATGATTTGAGGACTTAACGCATTTAAATCATCAGGCATTTGGTTTCCGTGATAATGACCTCTTGAAAAAAGAAACGCTTGATATAAAGGTAGGCCTTGCCAAATAAGTTGTGGCACATCACGATATGCAGGTAAAATGAAGTCTTCTTTCTCTAATGCAAATTGGCTTCCTAATTGTGAAGCCTCTTGTCCTGCTGTTGGTGCATAAAACCCTAATCTTCCTTGACGGTTTAAAGCGATAGAACGTTGGTCAAGTACACGCGTATATACCATACGACGCATCAGTTCGACCAAGTCATCATCAGACAAATCAGGCATAGCATCTTCATTCACCACTTTACCTTCTTCATCTAGAATTTGAATCATTTCGAATTTCTCTTCGATACTTTCAAGTGGACTATTGAAATTCACACTCGTCACCTCTTCCTTTCAAATTGTTATTCTTCGATTAGCATTCCTAACTGGCTAAGTACTCATCCATATCTTTTATTAATGTACCCGTTACAAACTGTACTTAAGCATTGGCAACTGTTTCAATGTTTTAATGAAACTCACTAGTACAAGCCAAACTATTTTAAGTTTATCCTAAATATCACTTTGTAGTCAAACACTTTATACCTACTAAGAATAGTGAGATTATCACACAGCTTTTCTAATGCCTTTTTTTCAAAACTGTTACAATGAAATCACAAAACTGTACTATAACAGTTGGTTCAATAAATCTTTGTTAGAGTACAATTTTTTTAAGAGCAAAAAAACACATCGACAAATTTGTCGATGTGTTTGTGAATTAATCTATTCGGAGAATTCGACATCTAAGCCAGATGATTTATAGAATTCTCTTTTTGCTTCATTAAATTCCTGAGTCAATTGATTGAATGATTCTTGCGCAGAAGTGACATTACTATAACTTTCATTGATGTCCTCTACTTGTTGATCCAATTCTTCCTTTTCCAATTCTTCGTCTTGAAGCATTTCATATAATTCTGCATCCTCATCTAGCGATTTCTGGTAAGCTTCATGAAGTTGACCGAAAGCATCGTAGCGTTCGTTCATCTTACTGATCATTTCATCAGCATTTTCACTTGCTTCTTCATCTAATTCTTCAGTATATTGCTCGACTTTATCGAATTCCTCTTTAGCCGCATCAATACTTTCCATTTCTTGATCAATTAGCTTTCTTCTTTCTTCTACCAAACTTAAAGCTTCGTCAGCTTTTGAATGAACTTCTTCTAGTTCATTTAAGTTGATATCCATCAGTTCACTGTACAACTGATTTTCTTGATTTTCAATTTCTACTAATTCCTGCTGTGCACTTTCAAATGATTGTTCGAGTTCTACAGACTTTTCAAGATGTTG
Organism: Halalkalibacillus sediminis; assembly: GCF_002844535.1. Taxonomy (NCBI): domain Bacteria; kingdom Bacillati; phylum Bacillota; class Bacilli; order Caryophanales; family Bacillaceae; genus Halalkalibacillus; species Halalkalibacillus sediminis. The sequence goes on along the minus strand of NZ_PJNH01000001.1, from coordinate 302,301 downwards.
ATACATATCCTCTGCGGAATTCGACTCCTCTGAACATGCGGATAGCATTAAAGATAATAAAAGGATTGCTGTAATTGTAAATATTAATCGCTTCAACCTCTTACCCCTCTTCCTTGTTGTATATTCCAAAATCAGTATAACATATCTTACATGAAAAAATTAATTGTATTCTATTATGAAGACAATGAAAATATGATAAAATTGTAAAAGTGAAATTGCGCGTGGAAAGGATGGAACTTAATGATAACAATGGATGATATCGTACGGGAAGGTGATCCTGTATTACGAGAAAATGCTGAAGAGGTATCCCTTCCACCTACTGATGAAGATAAACATATATTGGGAGAAATGCTTCAATTCATCAAAAATAGTCAAGATGAAGAGATCGCCGAAGAATATAACCTACGTGCTGGTGTAGGTATAGCTGCGCCTCAAATTGGAATATCGAAACGTATGCTTGCTGTACACTTTACAGATTTCAAAGATAAAGAATACAGTTATGGATTGTTCAACCCTAAAATAATAAGTCATTCAGTAGAAAAAACTTATTTACCTGGTGGAGAGGGTTGTTTAAGTGTCGATAGGGAAGTTCCCGGGATTGTGCCTCGATATGCTAGAATAACTTTACGTGCTACTACACTCGAAGGTGACGAGGTAAAACTTCGCTTGAAGGGTTATGCAGCAATTGTTGTTCAACATGAAATCGACCACTTGAATGGGATTATGTTTTATGACCATATTAATAGTGAAAATCCTCAGGAAATACCTGACAATGCCACTTCGGCAGATGAACTATAACTTAAAGTATTATTATTTTAATTGACTACTTCTATTAATATTTTCTTATTTAAAGGTAAAATGTTTTATTTGATATCATAGGCAGTATATAATGTAAGTAGACAGTTTATAATGAAAACAGTCAATTTAATTCATTCACGCTGATCAATTTTATAGTCAGATGTCCATTATCATACCATGAAGGGATGTATGGTATAATGTTGAAGCGTTTGAAAGAAAAAATTAAAAAGCGTATAAACAAATGGTTACGCTCCAAAAACTACTTGAAAACTTAGTAATAGTAGGTTTATTAATTTTGTCATTAATGCTCATTTGCATTTTTAAATAGCTAAACGGATAGGTAATGTTCGGAGAAATTAACAGAATAAGGAGAGAAACAAATGATTTTTAAAGTACTATATCAAAGTGGTGCTGACGAAGCCCCTGTTCGTGAAGAAACAAAGTCTATGTATGTAGAAGCCGAGAGTGTACGTGAAGTTCGATTAAAGCTAGCAGAGAGAGATTATAATATTGAACATGTCCAAGAACTAAGTGAGAATCATCTCAACTATGAGAAGAAATCCGAGAACTTTGAAGTGGAGAAGCTCTAGATTATGAAGTTTGTAAAAAATGATCAAGTAGCCGTCTTCGCACTAGGAGGCCTTGGTGAAATCGGAAAAAATACGTACGGTATACAATTCCAAGATGAAATCATCTTAATTGATGCCGGAATCAAATTCCCTGAAGATGAATTACTAGGAATCGACTATGTCATTCCAGACTATACGTATTTAATCCAAAACCAAGACAAAATCAAAGGATTATTTATCACTCATGGACATGAAGACCACATCGGTGGAATTCCATATTTACTCAGAGAAATAAACATTCCCATTTATGCAGGGAAGCTAGCTATCGGACTTATCAAAAACAAACTCGACGAACACGGACTTTTACGAAACGCGGACTTAAACACCATCCAAGAGGATGATCACATCAAATTCAGAAAAACTTCGGTGTCATTCTTCCGTACAACACACAGTATTCCAGATGCATTTGGAATCGTAGTGAAGACACCACCAGGAAACATCGTTCATACCGGAGATTTTAAATTCGACTTTACTCCAGTAGGCGAACCAGCAAACTTGACGAAAATGGCAGAGATCGGCGCTGAAGGTGTACTATGTTTACTATCAGATAGTACAAACAGTGAAGTTCCTGGTTTCACACTTTCAGAGAGTGTAGTTGGTGAGAGTATACAGGATATATTCAACAAAGTTGAAGGAAGAATAATTTTTGCTACTTTTGCATCCAATATTTATCGACTTCAGCAAGTTGTTAAATCTGCTGTTAAAAACCAGCGGAAGATCGCTGTTTTTGGTAGAAGTATGGAGAATGCAATCCGTATTGGACAGGAGTTAGATTATATACAAGCTCCGAAGGATACCTTTATTGAAGCGAACCAAATCAATAAATTTCCTGCAGATGAAGTTTGTATCTTATGTACAGGCTCTCAAGGTGAGC